>CAZTAI010000013.1:0-17042 GCA_964611555.1 uncultured Chloroflexota bacterium
CAGTCGCTCCGGGGTGCGCGCATCCGGCCTTCGCCCCGTCATCCACGGCGCGCCTACCTGGTCATCACCGCGACAATGCGAAGCGCCGTGAGCCTCACTGAGTACCAGCGAAAGCGCGACTTCAAGCGCACACCGGAGCCGAAGGGGAAGAAGCCCGAGTCCACCCCGAGCCTCCGCTACGTGGTCCATCGGCACCACGCGACGCGGCTTCACTGGGACGTGCGCCTCGAGATGCGCGGGATCCTCGCGTCCTGGGCGGTCCCGCAGGGTCCACCGCTCGAGGCGGGGAAGCGCAGGCTCGCGGTCCACACCGAGGATCACCCCATCGAGTACCTGACCTTCCACGGAGTGATCCCCGACGGGTACGGCGCCGGCAGCATGACCATCTGGGACACCGGCGAGTACGAGATCGTCGAAGAGCGACGCGACCGCGACGGGGAAGAGGCCGAGTACAAGGTCCAGTTCCACGGCAAGCGGCTTACGGGCGAGTACGTGCTCGTCAAGACGAAGCAGAACGACGGCCGCGACTGGCTGATGATCATGCACGGCACGCCGCCGAAGGGGCATCCGCTCGAGCGGAAGGTCCACCCGATGCTGGCGACGAGCGCCGACCAACCCTTCGACTCCAGTGACTTCTCGTTCGAGCCGAAGTGGGACGGCGTGCGCACGATCGCCTTCGTCGACGGCGGCGTCGTGCGTCTGCAGACGCGCAATCTCCTCGACTGCACCGCTCAGTACCCGGAGGCGCACGGCATCGCGGAAGCGCTGACCGGCGCGTACCAGGCCATCGTCGACGGCGAGGTCGTCGCCCTCGATGAGAAGGGCGTCCCGTCATTCCAAAAGCTCCAGGCACGCATGCACGTGCAGGACGTGGGTAAGATCCGCAAGCTGCGGCGCTCGACCCCGATCCACTACGAGGTCTTCGACATCCTCTGGGCCGACGGCGAGGATCTGAGCCGCGTTCCTCTGCGCGAGCGGCAGAAGCGGCTGGCCGCGTCGGTCACGCCGATGGGCGCGGTGCGGCTGCACGAGCCTTTCGAAGCGGAGGGGAAGGCCCTATTCAAAGCTGCCCAGGAGCAGGGCCTCGAGGGCATCGTCGCCAAGCGCCTCGACTCACCGTATGTCGAGGGGCGATCGGCGGCCTGGATCAAGATCAAGGCGCAGCGGTCCATGGAGTGCGTGATCGGCGGGTGGACCGAGGGGCAGGGCGGCCGCTCGAACTCTCTCGGCGCGCTCCTGGTCGGCGTGTTCCGCGAGGGCAAGCTCATGCCCGTCGGCCATGTGGGCACCGGCTTCGACGAGCGGACGCTGAAGGATCTTCTCGCGCTCCTTCGAGAGCGCGAGAGCCCGACCATGCCGTTCGCCAAGCAGCCGAAGGTGAACCAGCCCCCTCACTGGTGCCTTCCCGAGCTGGTGTGCGAGGTCCGCTACACCGAGATCACCGCCGAGGGGATCCTGCGGCAGCCGGCGTACCTGGGTCTGCGCGCCGACATCGACCCGAAGGACGCGACCGGCGAAGAACGCATGGCCAGCGTCGAGAAGGCGCAGCGCGAAGCCGCGCTCGAGTCCAAGGCACCGAAGGCGAAGACGGACGCCGCCGTGAAGAAGGTGCCGGCCGTCCTGAACGTCGACGGACGCGAGATCAAGCTGACGAACCTCGAGAAGGTCCTCTGGCCGGAGGACGGGTACACCAAAGCCGATCTGATCCGCTACTACGTGGACGCAGGCCCGTACTTGGTCCCGTGGGTCCGCGACCGTCCGCTCACGATGAAGCCGTTCCCGGACGGCATCTACGGGACGACCTTCTATCAGAAGGACAAGCCCAGCTTCACGCCGAAGTGGGTCTCGAGCTGGGTCGATCCCGAGGAGCCAGACAACGACTACGTGCTCTGCAATGACCTCGCGACACTGGTGTGGCTGGCTAACTACACCGCGCTCGAGATCCACCCGCGCCTCGCACGCGTCGACGACCCCGACCACCCGGACTATGTGATGGTCGACCTCGACCCCGCTGAGGGAAGCACGTGGGAGCACGTGAAGGAAGTCGCTGGGATCGTCCACCACGTCCTCGATGACATGGGACTCGAAGGCTTCCCCAAGACGACCGGCTCACGCGGGATCCACGTGCTCGTGCCGGTCGCCCGCAAGTACACGTTCGAGGAGACGCGACTCTTCGCCGAGAACGTGGGCAAGGCCGCGCGCGAGCGCGAGCCGAAGCTGGTGACCCTCGAGTTCTCCAAGGCCAGGCGCCGCGGCATCTACATCGACTACCTGCAGAACATGCGCGGTAAGTCGACGGCCGGGCCGTACAGCGTGCGCCCCAAGCCGCGCGCGCCCGTATCGGCGCCGCTGCGCTGGGACGAGATCTCGGCGCTCGGCCGGCCCGACGCCTTCACGATCGCGAACATGCGCGACCGCCTCGCGGTCGTTGGCGACCTACTGGCGCCCTCGCTGAAGATGCCGCAGAAGCTCCCCAAGAAGGCGCTCGCGGCGGCGCGATGACCGGCTCCGCGGTCATCGTCCCCGGTTACGGGGGGCGCGAGACGCAGCGGATCGTCGTCGCGCTCGCGAAGAGGCTCGAGGCTGCGGGCATCCACGCGCGGCCGACCACGGTCATGTCCGGCGGCCGTCCCAGCCGTGAGTACCGCGACGAGATCGCCGCTCTGCGCGCCGTGCGCGACGAGGTCCGTGCCGCGCATCCGGGCCTGCTTGCGCTCGTCGGCCGATCGTTCGGCGGCCGCATCTGCGCCTTCCTCGCCGCCGAAGATCCTCCGGATGCGCTGGTGATCCTCGGCCATCCCATCGCGCCGCCGGACCGGCCGCGCCCGCGCGACGAGGCGGCTCTCGCCTCGGTGCGCTGCCCCACGCTCATCGTCCAGGGCGAGCGCGACGAGCTCGGGCCTGTGGCGGTGCTTCAGCGGATCGCCGCCGGGAACCCGCTCATCGACATCGTGGTGATCGCCGGAGCCGCGCACGATCTAGGTGCATCGCAGGAGCGCGAGGCCGTGGAGCACGCGGGCCGCTGGATCGAAGCGGCGCTAGCCCGTTAGCCCCCTTGGCCGCGGCGTGTCGCCACGAGTTCCTGGTAGATCATGGCGAGCAGGATGACTGTCGCTACCTGTGGCGCGATGAGCGCTCCTAGAGCGACGAGGAGCAAGAAGCCGAACTCAGAGGTCGTTCCCTCCCGTCGTCGCGACATGCGATATGCGAGCAGCACGGCGATGGCAGCGAGCGCCCCGAGGAGCCAGATCTCGTAGCCGTACGGAAGGGTCAGGGAGCCATCCCGGTCTTCTCGGCCACGTCGATCTGCGCCCGCTGCAGCTTGCCGGAGTAGTCGATGTATATCGACTTCCACTCGGAGTACACGTCGAGCGCAGCGCGCCCGGCTTCGCGGTGGCCGTTGCCCGTCGCCTTCATGCCGCCGAACGGGAGCTGGATCTCCGCGCCGATCGTTCCGGCGTTCACGTACACGATCCCGCATTCGGCGTCGCGCATGAAGCGGAACGCGTTGTTCACGTCCTGCGTGTAGACGGAGCACGAGAGTCCGTACTTGGTGGAGTTCAGGATCTTGATCGCCTCGTCGATGCTCGAGGTCTCGATCACCGATGTGATCGGACCGAAGATCTCCTCCTGGGCGACGCGCATGTTCGGCTTCACGTCCACGAGGACGGTGGGCTCGTGGAAGAAGCCTTTCGCAAGTGCGCCGTCGCGGGGCACCCGGCCGCCCGCGGCCACCGTGGCGCCTTCCTTCTCGGCGACGGCGACATACGAGTGGACCCGCTCCAGCTGCGACAGCGACACGACGGGCCCGACGTCGGTGCCTTCCTCCAGCCCGTGTCCGAGCCGGAGCTTCTTGGCGCGCGCCACGAGCTTGTCGATGAGCTCGTTCGCGATCCCGCGCTGTCCGATCACGCGCGACGCTGCGGTGCAGCGCTGACCCGACGTGCCGAAGGCCGACCACACGATGCCGTCGAGCGCAAGGTCCACGTTGGCGTCGTCCAGCACGACGATCGCGTTCTTGCCACCGAGCTCGCACGAGACGCGCTTGAGCAAGCGCCCCGCGATCTCGCTGATGTGAGCTCCGGTGTCGGACGAGCCGGTGAACGAGATGAGGTCGACCCCCGGATGCGTCACCAGGTGGTCTCCCAGCTCGCTGCCTGACCCGAGCACGAGGTTGAGGACTCCTTTGGGCAACCCCGCCTCCTCGAGGATCTCCACGAGGCGCACCGCCAGCGTCGGCGTGTACGAGGCGGGCTTGAAGACGACGGTGTTGCCGAGGATGAGCGCTGGCATGATCTTCCAGGTCGGTATGGCGAAGGGGAAGTTCCACGGCGTGATCGCCGCCACCACGCCCTGCGGGTGGCGCATGCTCATCGCCCACTTGTTCGGAAGCTCAGCCGGGACGACGTCGCCGAACTGACGCCGTCCTTCGCCGGCGATGTAGTAGGTCATGTCGATGCCCTCTTGCACGTCGCCGCGGGCCTCCGCCACGACCTTGCCCATCTCGCGCGTCATCTCGCGCGCGAGCTCCTCCTTGCGCCGGAGCATGATCTCGCCGGCTTTGTAGAGGATCTCGCCGCGCTTGGGCGCCGGCACCAGGCGCCAGGCGTCGTACGCGCGCCTCGCGGCCTCGACTGCCCGGTCGACGTCTGCCGTCGTGGACTTCGCGACCGTGCCGATGAGATCGCCATTCGCCGGGTCCGTGTTGTCGAAGGTCTCGCCACCGCTCGCGTCGGCCCAGCGGCCATCGATGTAGTTCTGGAGCTTCACCCCTAGAGCTGCGTCCCGTAGAAGAGCCAGATGGTGAGCGCCCCGACCGCGACGATCCCGAGCACGATCAACGCGAACGCGATGTTCGCCTGCCGCTCCGGGTCGTCCTGACTGAACATTGTGTTGCTCAGATTAGACCGAAGATAAGGTTCAGATCAGCGGCGTTATGACCGGCTGGCTGTGGACCTGGGGGGATTCGAACCCCCGACCCCTTGAGTGCGATTCAAGTGCTCTACCACTGAGCTACAGGCCCTAGGAGCGGCGACGCAAGTTTACTTGCGAGAGCCGCGACGACGGGCATGTACGAAGTACAGGCCCTAGGAGCGGCAGAAGAGACGAACAAGGAGAGGGTACCGGACTTGGTGTGATCCAGAGTCTCAGGCGCGACGCGGGTGACGCGCCGCGAGCCGCGGCAGGACCCGCGTCGCGCCTGCCAGATCGCGCTACTGCACCCGCAAGACCACCGGCGCATCGCCCCAGAGACGCTCGAGCTTGTACAGCTCGCGCTCCTCGGGCACGAACGCGTGGACGATCACATCACCCAGGTCGATCAGGACCCAGCGGCCCGAGTCGAGTCCCTCCACACCGAACGGGCGGCGGCCCGCCTGGGCCGAGCGCTCGATGATGCCCTCGGCGATCCCCTGGACCTGGCGCTCGCCGCGGCCGCTCATGATCACGAAGAGGTCCGCGATCGTCGTCACCTCGGACACGTTCATGACAACGATGTCCTCGGCTTTCTTGTCGGAGGCCGCGTCGACGACGAGGTCGGCGAGCGCGCGGGGACTCAGCTCGCCGACGATGGGTCCTCCCGATACAGCGCGTGCTCCTCTATGTATCGACACACGGGGTCCGGGACAAGGTACCGCAGCGACCGTGCCTGAGCCGCCCTGGCGCGCAGCTCCCGCGCGCTGATGTCCATTAGAGGAGTGTCCAGGGCGATCGCTCCTGGCGGCAGCGCGCTCTCGGAGCCGGAGCGGCGCGCGACGACCAGGGTGGCCAGCGCCCGCACACGGTCGGGGTCCTTCCAGCGCTCGAGGGCGGCGCTCGCGTCGGCGCCGAGGATGAGGAAGAGCCGGCCTTCTCCCGCCAGCGCCTCGAGCGTGTCGACGGTGTAGGACGGCCCCTCGCGGTCGAGCTCGATGCGCGACACGGAGAAGCGCGGCTCGTCCTCGGTCGCGCGCTCGAGCATCGCGAGACGGTGCTCCGGAGCGGCGATGGGCCCGCGCTCCTTCAAAGGAGATCGCCGCGCGGGTACGAAGACGACGCGCTCGAGCGGCACCGTCTCGAGGGCCGCGAGCGCGATGGCCAGGTGGCCGACGTGGACCGGATCGAAGGTCCCGCCGAAGACGCCGACGCGCGAGGCCGTCATCGCCCTCCGCGCTCCTGCCACTCGAGCTCGATCTTGCCCACGCGGACCATGTCGCCGTCCTTCGCGCCCTGCGCCCGGAGCGCGCGCTCGATGCCGGTGCGCACGAGGAACTCCTGGAAGTAGGCCGCCGCGTCCGGGCTGTCCCAGTCGATGCCCGAAGCGAGGCGCTCCACGCGGTCGCCGACCAGACGGTAGGCGCCGTCCTCCTTCTCCACGTGCCAGTCCTTCGCCGTCCGCTTGAACTCGATGCGCCGCTCCGGCTCCAGGGCGACCTCGATGGGTCGCGGAGCGCAGGCCAGGAAGATCGCGCGAATGAGCTCCGGGACTCCCTCGCCCGTCGCCGCCGAGATCGCGAACGCCGGGGCGCCGACCTTCCCAGCGAGCTCGGCCACTCGCGCTCGCGCCTCGGGCAGATCGACCTTGTTGAGCGCCACGAGCAGCGGGCGCCCCTCGAGGCCCTTCCCGTAGGCCGAAAGCTCGGCGGTGACCGTGGCCATGTCGGCCAGCGGATCCTCGCGCGCAGCGTCGATCACGTGCACCAGCAGCCGCGTGCGCTCGACGTGGCGCAGGAACTCTTCGCCGAGACCCGCACCCTGGTGCGCGCCCTCGATGAGCCCGGGGATGTCCGCGATCACGAGCTCGCGCTCGTCCGTCCGAAGGACGCCGAGGTTCGGGCTCAGGGTCGTGAAGGGGTAGTCGGCGATCTTCGGGTGTGCGCGGGTGAGCGCGGCGAGCAGGCTGGACTTGCCGGCGTTCGGCAGCCCCACCAGCCCCACGTCGGCGATCAGCTTCAGCTCTAGGTCGACCTCGCGCTCCTCGCCCGGCTGTCCGTCCTCCGCGATGCGCGGCGCGCGCCTCGTGCTGCTGGTGAAGCGCGCGTTGCCGCGGCCGCCCATTCCGCCACGCGCTAGCAAGAGCTCCTGGCCCGCCGCGACGAGGTCGGTGACCGCGGCGCCCGTTGCCGCGTCGGTGATGACCGTTCCGAGCGGAATGCCGATCACGAGATCGTGCGCGGACCGGCCGGTGCGGTTCTCCCCTGCGCCGCCGCCACCGCTGGGAGCCTTCAGCACCTTGCGCGAGCGGAACTCCGAGAGCGTCGTGACCTGCGGATCCGCGCGCAGCACCACGCTGCCGCCGCGGCCACCGTCCCCGCCGTCCGGTCCGCCACGAGGCACATGCGCTTCACGCCGGAACGAGATCGATCCCTTGCCGCCGTCGCCGGCCTTCACCCGGAGTCGCGCCCGGTCGAGGAACACTCGGCTATACCGCCGCGGGCTTCGCGGCCGCGGTCAGCTCGAAGTGATCTGCTTCGCTCAGGCGATCGAGCAGTGTGCGCATCCCTGTTGGCCGTCCGCGCGGAAGTCCAGCGAGCGCCCGCAGGGGGTCGGCGCCAAGGTCACGCAGCTCGAGCACTCCGCCAGGGAGATCGCCGATGAGACCGACGATCGCGTCCGCCTCCGCCGGCCGGTCGCTCACGCCGGGCAGCAGCAGCAGCGCGAGCGTTAGCCGAGCGCGCTCCGCGGCGAGGGCGATGCTCGCGCGCACCTCGCTCCACTCGTGCGCGACGGGACCGTGGAGTGCGCGGTACGTATCGGGCATCGCTGAGGCGAAGCGGATCGTGACGCTGGTCACACCGGCGTCGATCAGTCGGCGCAGCGCCGTCGTGGAGCAGCCGGTCGTCTCGATGTGGAGCTCCACGTCGGGATGCCGCGCACGCAGCAGCGTCAACGCCTCCTCCATAGGACGGATGGCGAGAAGCGGATCTCCATCGCAGGCGCGACCGAACGAGATGCGAGTGACCGGTGATGACACGAGCTGGGCGATCTCGTTCGCCGTCGGATGGAGCGTGGCCTGCTCCGTCGGCGTGCCCGGATAGCCCGACCGCATCGCGATGGGGAGCGTGGGCTGCTCCGCGGTCAGCGCGCCGATCGGCACTGGCAGCTCGGATCCATCGGCGAGCGCCGCGCGCGCCGCGAGGCACTCGTGCTCGCGAGCGCAGCGCACCAGCTGCCGCACCAGGTCGTTCCCCGGCCACGACCTGAGCGCGCCCTGGATGACTCCCGGCGCGTCCGCCACCTCGATCGGCGACGGTGCGGCTGCGCTGTGGCGCACGGCCGCGACAACGAGGTCGCCGCCCGGAGCGGCGCCCACCGCGGTGTACGGGAGTAGCGCGAGCGGCGGCTCCGCGCGCTCCTCCCCATAGGAGGGAAAGAGGAGGCGCGTGTATCCGGCCGGGAGGATCGCTGACAGCGCCGTGCGTCCGCGCCCGATCGCGCGCATCCGGCCGTCGCGTCCGAAGGCCTCCGCATCCCTCACGAGTGGCACGAGACGTGTGCCCTGCGGGATCGGGATGACCTCGTCTAGCGGGACGTGCTCGCTTCCGTTCCAGCCGGAGGCCCGGTGGTCGTCGGACACGTAGACGCGACCGGTGCGGTCGGTGTGGACGGAGGCATACACAAGGTCAGTATCGGCGCGCGCGGGTTGCTAGCGGACGGTGTACTGGAACGGGTTCACGAAGGACCCGTCCTTCTTGAGCTCCCAGTGAAGATGAGGACCGGTCGTCACGCCGGTCATGCCGATCGTCGCGATGATCTGTCCCTGACTGACCTGCTGTCCCTCGGTCACGAAGAGGGCGCCGGTGTGGTAGTAGCCGGTCTCGAAGCCGTCGGCGTGCCGGATGCGGATCGAGAGGCCACCCACGGGGACCCATCCAGCGGCGACGACCGTCCCGGCGCCAGCTGCTGCGATCCCGGAGCCATATGGAGCGGGCAGGTCGACCCCGGTGTGGAACGCCCAGAAGTACTGGGAGACCGGCCCGTTCACGGGACGGATGAACTGGCCGGACGAGGATGTGACCGCCTGGGTCGGGCGCGACAGGACCGACGGAGGACGGATGTTCTCGCCCGGCCGCGCGGCGACGTACACCAAGCCTGGGACCGTCGCGCCGGGGATGAAGACGGTCTTGCCGGGGCCGAAGTTCTCCGGCTCGAAGTAGAGGCGGCTGTGATCCATGATCGCCTTGGGATCGACGTTGAATTGCGAGGCGACGTCTTCGACCGTGTCGCCTTCCTTCACCGTGTAGAGCGCGCCCTCGCCCGGAGGGATCATGATCTCGCGGCCGATCTGCGCCTTCAGGTCGGGGTTCGTGATCCCGTTTGAGAACGCGAGCGCCTCGGCCGAGATCTTGTAGTGGTTCGCGAGGCTCTGGAGCGTGTCCGCCGGGCCGAGCTTGTAGCGCTCGATCGGCTTCACATCGGGCGCGATGGCCGTGCGCGGATCGCCAGCTGCGGTGATCGTCTCGCCGCGGGCGACGGCCTGCGCGCGGACCGGCTCGTCGACGCCGGCGTACGAAGCGAGCACGTCGCCGACCGGTGCGGATGCGCTCGTGTTGCCGGTGGCGTTGGACTGAGCGGCGCTCACGCCGAACGGTAGGCACAGAACAAGGGCTGCGACGGCGAGATCCGCGATGACGCGGAGCCTGTAGCGGAAGAGGACTGCACCCCATTGACGGAGCGATCGTTCGAGCGTGCGCCGAGCCGACGGCGTCGCATGCGGACGTCGAGTTGAATGCAAGACCCTTCGCCTCCCCATTCGGTCGTGAGACCGGTGCCACCGACGAACATCCCGGTCCCCGCGGCCGCCGTTCACCTCCGTACGCAAACCGTACTCAGTTGAACAGGCTCAGCCACCGTACCGGCGCGCGCGAGAGGCTGTCAACCCGAACGATGGTCCGGATACCCGTCTGTACACAGGGCCCGCTCGATCGCTGTGCGGCGCTCCGAGCAAGGTTTGGTGCGGTTTGCCCCGGTACTAGCCCGTTCGTACGCTACGCCGGGTGCCCGACTACAACCTCTCCTACTTCTATGTGTTCGTCTTCTTCTCAGTAGGAGCGATCTTCGTAGCGGGACTCCTCACCTTCTCGAGCCTGATGCAGCCAAAGAAGCCCACGCCCGAGAAGCTGCAGACGTACGAGTCGGGAGAGGAACCGGTCGGCCCGGCGTGGGGCCGTTACCCGACGCACTTCTACATCTTTGCGCTTCTCTTCGTCGTGTTCGACGTCGAAGTGATCTTCCTCTTCCCATGGGCGGTGCTGTTCCGCGATCTCGGGTGGTACGGACTGATCGAGATGGGCATCTTCATCTTCGTCCTGGTCGCCGGCCTCTACTACGCGTGGCGTAAGGAGGCTCTCCGGTGGTACTGAGCTCTCACCGGCCGATGGTCGACCTTGAGAGCATCGCGAAGCACGTGACCGGACTCGTCGCCGGTCGCGCGCAGATCTCCACGCTCCACGACATGATCGTCATCGATGTCCCGCGCGAGCACCTCGTGGACATCGCGCGCTCGCTCCGGGAGGACACGGTCACGCGCTGCGACCTCTACTCGGTCAACGCTGGGGTCGACCTCGGCAACGGCGAGCTGCGGTCGGTCACGTTCATCCGCGGAACCGAGACGCGCGTGTACGTGATGCTGCGCACGCCGTGCACCGAGCTCGATCCGCACATGCCCTCTCTCGTGGGCGTGTGGGAGGGCGCGAACTGGGCCGAGCGCGAGACGTACGACATGTTCGGGATGATCTTCGACGGACATCCCGATCTGCGCCGTGTCTTCCTGGAGGAGAGCTTCCCGGGACATCCGCTGCGGAAGTCGTTCATGCCACCGCGAAGTGACGCGCGTGGCGGGTAGGGGACCGCGCCGGTGGTAGTTGGCCCGTTCGGGATGGACCCATTCATCTGGGCGATCCTCCGCTTGACCATCGCCGTCCTGCTGGCGATCGGCCTGATCATGAATGGAGCGCTCCTGCTGATCTACCTGGAGAGGAAGATCCAGGCGGTCATGCAGGACCGCATCGGGCCGTATCACGTCGGGCCATTCGGACTCCTTCAGACGTTCGCGGACGCCATCAAGCTCATCGCGAAGGAGGACGTCCGCGCGACCCAGACCGACGCCACGTTCTTCATCGCGGCACCCGCGCTGGTCTTCACGCCGATGCTGGCGGCTTTCGTCGTCGTCCCGTTCGGGCCTGGCGTGACCGGCGCGGACCTGAATATCGGGCTGCTGTACCTGACAACGCTCGGCGCGATGGGCGTGCTCGGCATCGTCATCGCGGGGTGGGCGTCGAACAACAAGTACTCGCTGATCGGCGGCCTGCGGTCGGCCGGTCAGCTCATCTCGTACGAGATCCCGCAGATCCTGTCCCTGGTAACGGCGGTGCTGCTGGTGGGGACGCTCTCGATGGTCGAGATCAGCGAGCAGCAGGTGGGTCCGATCACGAACATCTTCATCATCCCGTTCGCGTTCGTGACCTTCTTCATCGCCGCGCTCGCCGAGACGAACCGCACGCCGTTCGATCTGCCTGAGGCCGAGTCGGAGCTCATCGCCGGATACCTCACCGAGTACTCGGGAATGCGCTGGGGCACGATGCTCGCGCTCACCGAGTACGGGAACGTGACGATCGTCTGCGCGATCATGACGACGCTCTGGTTCGGCGGATGGAATGGACCGGGCGTCGATGCCTCCTTCTTCGGGGCGCTCCTCGGCGTGCTCTGGTTCACCCTCAAGACGTACGCGTTCATCCTGGTGTTCATGTGGATCCGCGCGACGCTGCCGCGGATGCGCATCGACCAGCTCATGAGCTTCTGCTGGAAGGGCCTGATCCCGCTCACGCTCCTGAACCTGGGGGTCACGGCCACGCTGCTGATCGCGTACCCGGACACGCTCATCCCGGTCGCGATCTTCAACTGGCTGCTGCTGGGTGCCTTCTTCTTCGCGATACCGGCGCTGCAGAAGCGCCGCCTGCGGAAGATCCGCAGCCGTCTGGGCGTCCCGATGCCCGCGACGCGCGCCGCCTCTTAGGACCGCGTGCTCCAGTACATCGAGCCCCTCATGTTCGGGCTGCTCACGCTCTCGATCCTCGGATCGGGGCTGGTCGTCGTGCTCGCGCCGCGCATCACGACGTCAGCACTGGCCATGGCCTTCGCGTTCCTGAACATGGCCGGCATGTTCGTTCTCCTCGGAGCTGAGACGATCGCGGCTTTCCAGGTGCTGATCTACGTCGGCGCCATCACCGTCCTGATCCTGTACGGAGTCATGTTCACGCCGCAGCAGCCGCGGGCGTATGGGCTCTTCTTCCAGGGGCAGACGAGGTGGGCCGCGCTGCTCGCCGCGGTGATCGCCTTACCGGTGGTCGCGATCTCGTTCACGTTCACCGAGACCGGGTCGGTGCCGACACCCGGCGGCGACCTCGAGGCGCTCGGCACGAGCGTGTTCCTCGACTTCGCGTTCCCCTTTGAGGTCGCGTCGGTCCTGCTCCTCGCGGCGATGATCGGCGCGATCGTGCTGGTCAGGCGCGAGCGCGAGATCGCCGGGCCGCCGGGCAGCGAGGACGACGCGCAGCGGAGCCCCAACCGATGACGACCCTGGTCCCGCTCGGCGCTTTCATCGCTGTAAGCGCGCTGCTCTTTTTCATCGGTCTGGGCGGCGTCCTGGTACGCCGGAACGCTGTCGTGATCCTGATGTGCGTGGAGCTGATGCTCAACGCCGCGAATCTGGCGTTCGTGGCCTTCTCGCGGCGCTTCGGCCTCGTCGATGAGCGCGGCAGCGTCTTCGTCGTGTTCGTCTTCGTGGTCGCCGCCGCCGAGGTCGCGGTCGGTCTGGCCATCGTCCTCGCCGCCTACCGCAACCGCCCGACCGTGGATGTGGACGAGATCCACCGGATGAAGGGTTAGATGGACGGCGAGCTCGGCTGGATCGCGGGCGTCTGGCTCATCCCGGCGCTGCCCCTCGCGGCCTTCCTGATCAACGGGCTGTTCGGCGCGCGCATCCTCGGGAAGCTCACCGGCCAGATCGCCTCGGTCGCGGTCGGAGCCTCCGCCGTGCTCGCGATCCGCGTGCTGTTCGACGTCCTACGCCTGGGCGGCGAGGCCCACACGGTCCCGCTCTACGAGTGGATCTCGGTGGGGGACTTCCGCTCGTCCGTCTCGGCGCTGGTCGACCCGCTGTCCGCGGTGATGCTCGTGGTCGTCACCAGCGTCTCGTTCCTGGTCCACGTCTATTCGATCGGCTACATGTCGCACGACCGCGGGATCCACCGGTTCTTCACGTGGCTGCCGCTGTTCGTGTTCGCGATGCTCATCCTCGTCCTCGCCGACAACTACCTGCTCATGTTCGTGGGCTGGGAGGGCGTGGGACTGTGCTCGTACCTCCTGATCGGATTCTGGTTCGAGAAGCCCGAGCCGTACGTCGCCGCGAAGAAGGCCTTCGTCATGAACCGGATCGGCGACTGGGGCTTCACCGTCGGTCTGATCCTCACGTTCCTCACGTTCGGCTCGGTCACGTTCCTAGAGGTGTTCGAGAACGTGCACGACGCCGAGCCGGCGACGCTGACGCTCATCGCGCTGGCGTTCTTCCTCGGTGCGACCGGCAAGTCCGCGCAGCTGCCGCTCTACTCGTGGCTGCCGGACGCCATGGAGGGCCCCACGCCGGTGTCGGCCCTCATCCACGCCGCCACGATGGTGACCGCTGGCGTCTATCTCGTCGCGAGGTCCACGGCGATCTTCGCGGCGGCCGGCGCCGAGGCGCTCATGACCGTCGGCGTGATCGGCGCGCTCACCGCGATCTTCGCGGCGACGATCGCGCTCGTTCAATTCGACATCAAGCGCGTCATGGCGTACTCGACCGTGAGCCAGCTGGGCTACATGTTCCTGGCGCTCGGTGTGGGCGCCCCGATCGCCGCGATCTTCCACCTCGTGACCCACGCTTTCTTCAAGGCCCTCCTCTTCCTCGGCTCTGGTTCGGTGATACACGCGACCGAGGAGCAGGACATGCGGCGCATGGGCGGCCTGCGGCGCAAGCTCCCGGTGACCTACTGGACCATGCTCATCGCGGGCGGCGCGCTCGCGGCGCTGCCGCCACTGGCCGGCTTCTGGTCGAAGGACGAGATCGTCGGATCGGCGTTCATCAACGGCTATCCGCTGCTCTGGGCTGTCGGACTCATCACCGGGGCCATGACCGCTTTCTATGTCACGCGGGCCATGTACATGACGTTCCATGGCGAGCCCCGCGACCACCACGTCTACGAGCGCGCGCACGAGTCGCCGCCGGTCATGACGATCCCGCTCATCCTGCTGGCGGTCGGGAGCGTCCTGGCGGGCTTCGTCGGCTTCCCGCCGGAGGCCGGCTTCATCCACGAGTTCCTCGCACCGAGCGTCGAGGTCGAAGGCGCGGAACATCACGCGCCCGACTACGTCCTGATCACGGCTCTCGCTGTAGCGAGCGTCGCGGCCGGTCTGATCGGGATAGCCATCGGCCTCGCGATGTACGCGCGCAGGCGGCCGGACCCGGCGGCGGTCTCGCGCGCGGCGGGTCCCGTCTACACGGTCCTTGTGAACAGGTACTACGTCGACGAGCTCTACGACCGCAAGATCGTCGACGCCGGCCGCGCGCTGTTCGGTGCGGGCTGGGCCTTCGACATCCACATCATCGACGGGATCGTGAACCGCCTCGGCTGGCTCACCGCTCTCGTCGGTAGCGGCCTCCGTCGAGCGCAGACCGGGGTGGTCGGGAACTACGCGCTCTCGGTCGTTGCAGGCCTCATCGTCCTGATCGTCATCTACGGCGGCTACGCCAGCGGGGTGATCAGCCGATGACGCTGCCGGTCATCGACAACGTGCTGACAGTGCTGATCGTCATCCCGCTCGTCGGGCTGGTCCCGCTCCTGTTCGTGATCCGGAACGGTGCCGCCGCGAAGCAGGTAGCGCTCGTCACGACGTTCGTCGAGCTCGTGGTCTCGCTGCTGATGCTGGCCCAGTTCGAGGTCGGGGAGGCCGGCTTCCAGATGGTCGAGTCCGTGATGTGGCTGCCGACGCTCGGGATCCGCTACGAGGTCGGCGTCGACGGGATCTCGGTGCTACTCGTAGTGCTCACCACGCTTCTCACGTTCATCTCGGTCCTCTACTCGAGCTCCGGGGTCATCAAGCATCGGGTCGGCGAGTTCATGGCCGCGTTCCTACTTCTTGAGGTAGGCATGGTCGGCGTCTTCGTCGCGCTCGACCTCTTCCTCTTCTACGTGATGTTCGAGCTGATGCTCGTGCCCATGTACCTGATCATCGGGATCTGGGGCGGCACGCGGCGCATCTACGCGACCCTGAAGTTCGTCCTCTTCACGCTCGCCGGCTCGCTGATGATGCTGGTCGCGATCGTGGCGGTGTACCTGAACAGCGGACCGTCCGGCGAGCGGACACTCTCCTTCGCGGAGCTGACCAGCGGACGGATCGTGTTCGATCCGACCTTCCAGGTCCTCGCGTTCCTCGGCTTCGCGCTCGCATTCGCGATAAAGCTCCCGATGGTCCCGTTCCACACCTGGCTCCCAGACGCGCACGTCGAGGCGCCGACCGCGGGCTCGATCATCCTCGCGGGGATCCTCCTGAAGGCGGGCGGATATGGCTTGATCCGATTCGCGCTGCCGCTCTTCCCGCTCGGCGCCCAGGCATGGCTGCCGATCATCGTCGTGCTGTCGGTCATCGCGATCATCTACGGGGCCGCGGTCTCGACGGTGCAAAAGGACCTGAAGAAGCTCGTGGCCTATTCATCCGTTGCGCACATGGGCTTTGTCACGCTCGGGATCTTCGTGCTCAACGTGCAGGGCGGCGTCGGGGCGGTGCTCCAGATGGTCAACCACGGCGTCGTCACCGGCGCGCTCTTCCTGTTCGTGGGGATCCAGTACGAGCGCACCCACCGACGGTTGATCGCCGACCTGGGGGGCCTCGCCAACCGCTGGCCCCTCTACACGACGTTCTTCGGGGTCTTCGTCCTGGCCTCGCTCGGGCTCCCCGGCCTGAGCGGGTTCGTGGGCGAGTTCCTGGTCCTCCTCGGCACCTTCGCCGCCGACCTGGACCAGGTCGGCGGTCCTGTCTGGGGCGCGATCGCCGCGGTCGGCGTGATCCTGGCCGCCATCTACATGCTGTGGATGTTCCAGCGCGTCATGTACGGGACCGTCCGCGAGGCCTACCGGCAGCTGCCCGACCTGACCCCCGTGGAGGTCGCCGCGGCGCTGCCGCTCCTCGTCCTCACCGTCGTGATGGGCGTCTTCCCGCAGCCGTTCATCGACATCATCGAGCCGTCCGTCGTGCGAATGCTCGAGCTCGCCGGCGTGACGACGGCCCTCCGGTGACCCAATGAGCGACGTCATGGCGGTCCTGCCCGAGGTCATCGTGACCTCGCTCGCGATCCTGCTCCTGGCCGTCGACGCCACGGTCGGCGAGGAGCGCGCGGCGAAGTGGCTGCCGTGGATCGCCGTCCTGGGGCTCCTCGGCGCCCTCTGGAGCGGCGTGTACTACCCGGCCTCGGGCCTCTACTTCCGCGGCTTCGTGGAGATCGACGCCTTCACCCAGTTCTTTCGCTTCATCTTCATCGTGCTGGCCCTCTTCACGGTCCTCATCGCCCCGTCGTACCTGACGCGCCACCGCGTCCCGCGCGCTGAGTTCTACGCCACCGTCCTCTTCTCGACGGTCGGAGCCATGACGATCGCCCTGTCGACCGATCTCATCACTCTGTTCGTGGGCCTCGAGCTGATGAGCATCCCGGTGTACGTCCTTGCCGCCCTACAGCGGCGCGACGAGTACTCGAACGAGGCCGGCCTCAAGTACTTCCTGCTGGGCGCGTTCAGCTCCGCGATCCTCGTGTACGGATTCGCGTGGCTCTTCGGGATCGCGGGCTCCACGGAGTACTCGCGCATCGCCGAGGCCGTCGCTCAGGAGGGCATCACGAGTCCCGCGGTGGTCGTTGCGCTCTCGCTCATCACGGTCGGACTGGGCTTCAAGGCCGCGGTCGTCCCGTTCCACCAATGGACGCCCGACGCCTACGACGGCGCGCCGACACCCTCGACCGCGTTCATGTCGGTCGCACC
>CAZTAI010000014.1:0-16538 GCA_964611555.1 uncultured Chloroflexota bacterium
GAGGTAGGACGCCGGGGCGGGCTCTCTGGGGCGACCTGGAGAGCCCGTCCGCGCCCAGGCCGGTCATTCCTCGGCGAATGATCAGGGCTCTGGTTCTGGCGTCGGCACTCCTGCTCGTGTGCGCGGCTCCGGAGCCGGACCTGTCCGATGAGGACGCACGTCGTGGTGCCGAGGCGTTCACCAATTTCGTCCGAGCGCTCGACGACGGCGATCACGATGGCGCGATCGCACTGCTGCGCGCTCCAGATGGCTCACCACTCTCGAGTGCAGAACGCGTGCGCCTCGTCTCCAGCTGGCGGACTGTTCTCGGGAGTGAGGGCGAAGCAGTCGACTTCGAGGTTGTCATCACCGCGGCGAATGAAGGCCACGCGCCACCCGGATCACCGATCAGCGCGGTGGTCGACGTAACGGCTCGGCTCGAGGGTCGTAGCGCAGGATGCCCGCCACTTCCGCTGCAGAACGTCGGGGTCACAGTGGGAAGGATCGACGGAGGGTGGTACGTCCTTCAGGACGCTTTCTCGTCCTATGACCTTGCCTGTCGCTAGTTGAAGGCGCTGCCACCGTCCACCAGAAGCGTCTGTCCCGTGATGAAGGCGCTGTCGTCGGACATCAGGAAGGAGATCGTCCCCACCAGGTCCCCAGGCGTCTCCACGCGCTGAAGGCAGCGCACCTTCACCGGCGCCTCGCGCATGGCGATCGTCTCCTCGCTGGGGCTCTCCTCGCTGAGTGTGCTGCCGGGGCAGACCACGTTCACGCGGATCCAGTACTGCCCCAGCTCCTTCGCGAGCGTGCGGCTGAAGCCGATGAGCGCGCTCTTGGACGCGACGTAGTGCGCGCGCGTGGGGACGCCCCGGAAGACCGTGCTCGAGGCGATGTTCACGATGCTGCCGCCGCCCGCGGCCTTGAGGTGGGGGAGCACCGCCTTGCAGCCGTACCAGGTGGCCTTCGTGTTCAGGCGAAAGGCCTCGTCCCACTCGCCGTCCGGAATGTCCTCGAAGTTCGAGCGTGTGATCGGGATGACGTTGAGCATGCCCGCGTTGTTCACTAGGCCGGTGACCTTTCCGAACGTCTCCGCCGTTCGTTCGACGGCGCGCTCAAGCTGCGCGAGGTCGCGAACGTCGGTCGTGACCGCGATGGCCTTGCCGCCGGCAGCGCGTATACCCGCGCAGATCTCATCGTTCCGCTTGCTGTCGATGTCCAGCAGCGCGACGTTCGCGCCGTCCGCGGCGAGCCTCTCGCTGTAGGCGCGCCCGATCCCGTGGGCGGCGCCCGTCACGATGACCGTCTTATCGGGTAGTCGCATGCGGATCCCCTCTTCCCCCGTTGCTCCTGAGCTTCATGACGTCGCCTCGCAGGTTGCGCCTGATGAGGATCGCGACGCGGCGATAGTGGTTCGCGAGCTGTGAGGCCGCACGCTCGGCGTCCCCGGCCCGGATCGCCTCGAAGAACACCTCGTGATGGGATGGCGCGTGCTGCAGCGTCGGCCAGCGCAGCGAGCGCGCGACCTCCTGGCGCAGCCGCGCGATGAGCCCGACCAGCCGTGGCCGCCCGGTCAGTGAGTAGAGCTTGATGTAGAACCGCTCGCGGGCCGCCAGCTGTGCGTCGCCGGGCGGCGCCTTCGTCATCTCGGTGTACATCTCCTCGAGCAGCCGGAGGTCCTCATCCGTCATCAGGGGGATGGCAAGGCGCACGGCGTGGGCCTCGAGGAGGATCCGTAGGTCGTAGACCTCCTCGATGTCGTCGGCATCGAGCTCGGTGACCGTGAAGCCGCGGTAAGGGATGGAGCGCACCAGCCCTTCGTACTCGAGCGCGCGCAGAGCCTCGCGCACGGGGATGCGGCTGGTGCCGAACTGTTCCGCGAGCTTCTCCTGGCGGAGGCGCGCGCCCGGCGCGAGCGCCCCGCTGAGGATCGCCTCGCGCATCGATACAAGGACGACGTCCTGCGCCGTCTGCTTGTCGGCGCCATTCGGTCGGCTCGTCTCGGTGGCCACGCCGTGGGATCGTACCCCGCACCGGCCAACGCGGATACAGGACCGGCCGCTATGGCGACAATGTTGGAATGCCGATCCCGCCCCGAGGCCTGCTCGATCGCCTCGGCCCGTTCCGGTATCCGCCGTTCGCCGTGTACTGGATGGGCGGGATGGTCTCGAACTCCGGGACCTGGCTCCAGTCCGTCGCCGGTTCGGTGTACGTGTACGACCGGACCGGATCGGCACTCGCGGTCGGCATCCTCAACTTCGCGACGTTCCTCCCGGTGCTGCTCTTCTCGATATGGGGCGGCCGCATCTCGGACCGTGTGGACCGCCGGACCGTCGTCGTGGCGACCCACGCGCTCTCGAGCGCGCTCAGCCTCTCGCTCGCGGTGGGGATCGCCACGGGGATCGCGAACGAGATACACGTGATCGTGGTCGCGTTCTTCCTCCAGACGTCGTGGACGATCGCCAAGCCATCGCTCATGGCGATGCTCCCCGACCTGGTGCCGCGCGCGGAGCTCACCGAGGCCGTCGGCCTGAACACGCTCCAGTTCATCAGCGGTCAGCTCGCGGGACCGCTGACCGCGACGCTGATCCTGGCGACGCTCGGGCCGGCGTGGGCATTCGGCATCAACGCCGTGACGTTCTTCGCGCCCATCGCGTCGATGGCTTACCTCGCCCGGAAGGGCCTGGGCGGCGGCGAGCACGCGCGGGCCGACCGCAAGGCGGGCGTGGGGCCACAGGGCGGCATCGTCGGGTACGTACGCGAGCAGCGCTGGGTCGCGTTCGCGCTCCTGGTGGTCGTGTGCACCAGCGCGATCTTCGAGGTGATCAGGACCACGGCGCCCGTGCTCGTTGCCGAGCGGCTGGGTGCTCCGACGAGCGCGGCAGGCATCGTGATCGCGGCGCAGAGCGTCGGGTCGGCGATCGGCATCCTGCTGTTCGTGCCGCTGCGGCGGCGCGACCTGTCGCGTCCACTCTCGAGCGTCGGCCTGATGCTGCAGGCTGCCGGTCTGGTCGGCCTGAGCTTCGCGACATCGATGCCGGCGGCGATCGCCGCGGCGGTACCGATCGGGATGGGATTCTCGTTCTGCTTCCCGGTCGTGACGGGCGCGCTCCAGGGCGAGGTGCCGGACGGGATGCGCGGCCGGCTCATGTCGCTACACCAGATGGCGCTCCTGGGGAACCGCCCGTTCACGGCGCTCGCGGCCGGAGCGATAGCCGCGTTCTTCGGCGTGCCCGCAGCCCTGCTCGCGGGGACCCTCCTGGCCCCGCTCGGGCTCTATGCCATCCGCGCTGCCTGGCGGCATCTGGACGCCCGCCCAACGGCCGCCGCCGCGGCCGCGCCGGCCGACTAGGGCAGGGACCGAGGAGTGGAACAGCGACTCATGATCGACCCCGAGCTTTGCATCGGCTCGGCCGAGTGCGCCCGGATCGTTCCGGGTGCCTTTCGGATCGACCCGGAGACCGGGGTATCCGCGCCGACGGAGCTGGCCGAGACGGCGGACCCGGCGCTGATCGAGGAGGCGGTGCGTTCGTGCCCGACCGGCGCGATCGCCTTCCACATCATGGTGCCCGGGGAGGACGTGCAGGAGTGAGCGACGGAGTACTCACCGCCCCGGCGGCCACCATCGTCTTCGACCGCTACGAGGACATCCGAGCGGCGCTCGGCGACCCGCATCTCTCACGCACCTTCGACCGGCGCTCCTACTCGGAGGGGAACATCCGCGAGGGCATCGTGAGCATCCAGCACGGGAGCACCCACCGCGCCAGGCGGCGCGTCGAGAACGCGATGTTCCGGGCCGAGGTCCTGCGGCTATACGAGCGCGAGCTCTTCCCGCGCGTGATGAACGAGCTGCTCGACGTCCTCATCGACGCCGAGCAGATGGACCTCTTCCCGATCGGAGAGCTTCTCAGCGTCGTGCTCGCCGCGCGGCGGGCCGGGATCGATCACGAGCCGGGGTCGGTGGAGCAGCTCCGCACGCTCGTGCGCTTCGTCGACGCCTTCTCGCAGGGCGCCGCGATCCTCGACGCGAAAGATCCTGAAGCGGTCCGGGCGCTGGTCCGCGCCGCCTACGCCGAATTCGAGCGTGACTTCGTCCGGCCCTCGTGGGCGAGGCGGGCGCAGCTGATCACCCAAGTGCGCGCCGGGCACCTGGCCGAGAGTGAGCTGCCGCAGGACATCCTCACGGTGCTCCTTCTCCACCGCGACGACCCCTCGCTCGAGCTGGGCGACGACGGGCGCGTCGTGCGCGAGGTCGCGACCTACCTCCAGGGCGGGACCCACACCAGCGCGCAGACGCTGGTGAACGCGGTGGACCTCATGTTCGGGACCCCGGAACCGGTCGGGCTCCGAGATCGGGCGGCGAGCAACGCACTGTTCGCGCAGCGGGTCATCCAGGAGACCCTGCGGCTCCGGCCGACGACGCCCAAGATGCGGCGCCGCGCCGAGGAAGACACGGAGGTCGCCGGCCGGCGCATCGCCAAGGATTCGCTCGTGATCCTCGACGTCGCTACCTCCAACCTCGACGCGCGGCTATACGGCGAGCGGCCCGACGAGTTCGACCCGGACCGCACCGTGGATGCGAGCGTTCACCGCTGGGGGCTCTCCTTCGGCGCCGGTCCCCACCAGTGCCCGGGTCGATCCGTGGGGGGCGGGTTCCCCGTGCCGGGAACGTTCGACGTCGGCGACGACCACGTCTACGGCCTGGTGGCGCTCGAGCTCCAGGCGGTCGCGCGGCGCGGCGTCGCGCCGGATGCCGCTCGACCCGCGGTACGCGACACGCGGACGGAGCGCTTCACGCGATGGTCCAGCTATCCCGTCCGCTTCAGTGCTTCGAGGTCCACTCCAGGATCGCGCTGACCGTCTCTTCGGGGCACTGCCAGAAGTAGCCGTGTGCCGCTCCCTCGATGACGCGCGTCTCCGCGTTCGGGAGGTGCTCCGCGAGGTACGCGGACTGATCCCAGTGCGAGCCGGTGCCCATCACGACCGTATCGCGGTCGCCGATGAGAACGAGTGACGGGATCGTGATCTCCGGTAGGCGGTCCGCGGTCTGATGCTCCTGTCTTGCGACGACGTGCCGCAGGTACGACTCGAGGTCGGGGCGGTGCTCCCAGAAGAGACTGAAGAGCCGCTCGACGCGGTCAGGGCGCGCGGCCGCGAACTCCGCTGTGAAGAAGGTCGCCGCGACGTGCTCGCGCATGTAGCGTTCGTAGCCCATCTCGACGAGCCCCTTCGCGGTGTGTACGGGGACGCCCCGGGTGACGGGCCGGTCCGCGCGGAACTGTCCGGGACCGGTGGCCGCCAGGATCAGCGTGCGCACGCGCTCGGGCCTCTCGAGAGCGATCCACTGCGCGACGCGGCCGCCCATGGAGTGGCCCAGCACGTGCGCGGCCGGCAGGCGAAGGGCGTCCATCAGCCCGACCGCGTCACGCGCGAATAGCCGGGTCGACAGGCGCTCGGAGGTCGCCGGCGTGGCCCCGGTGCCTCGGTGGTCGAACGTGATGACCGTGTGGCGCTCGGCCAGCGGTGCCAGCAGGTCCTCGTCCCAAGTCGCGCCGGGGAATCCGGTGCCTGCGATGAGAATCAGGGGCGCTCCGGCGCCTCTCTGCTCGTAGGCGACGGGCACGCCCTCGACGACCACTTGCATCCGATCTGGCCGGATCGTAGACGATGTGCCCTGACGCGCGTACATTCCGGCCAGCCACGACGCCGGCGGCGCCGGGGACCGGACGACATCTAGGAGGGGACCACGGATGAGGAACATGAAGCTGCTCTGGTCGATCATTGCCACGGCTCTCTTGGTCGCGGCCTGCGGTGGGACGACAACGCCGCCCGCGGCGACGCAGGCTCCGCAAGCGACTCAGGCTCAGGCAAGCCCCACGGCTGCCGCGGGCGAGCTGCCCAAGCCGGAGCAGACGACGCTCCGCATCGGCATCAGCACGCCGAACGAGCCCGTCCAGTTCGCGCAGAAGCTCGCGGACTCGCTCGGCATCTACCAGAAGTACGGCTTCACGAGCGTGACCGTCACCGGGTTCGAAGGCGACGGCCGCGCGCTGCAGGCGCTCGTCGCCGGCCAGCTGGACATGTTCGTCGGCGGCTCGTCCGCCACGATCAGCTCGGTCGTCAGCGAGACGCCGCTAAAGCTCGTGTCCATGAACAGCACCGTCCTCACGGACGGCCTGTGGTGCGGTCCGAACATCAAGACCGCCGCGGATCTCCGCGGTAAGGGCGTCGCGATCAGCACCTTCGGCGGCACCTCGCACGGTGCGGCCCTCCTGCTGCTCCAAGGCGTCGGTCTGGACGACAAGACAGCGACCATCCAGGAGGTCGGGAACCAGGGCACGCGCATCGCCGCGCTTCGCGGCGGCTCCGTCGCCTGCTCCGTCGTGGACATGTCCCAGGAGGAGGCCATGAAGGAAGCAGGCATGAACCTGCTGTTCAACCTGGCAACGTCGAAGCTCCAGTGGGGCCGTAGCGGCTTCCAGGCCTTGGCGACCTTCATCGAGAAGAACCCGAACACCGTGCTCGTCGCGACGGCGGCGACGCTCGAGGCGCAGAACAGCATGTGGACGGCGCCTGAGGCGGCGGCCAAGCACTTCGCGGCCTTCGCCCAGATCCCGGAGGCGGACGCCCTCAAGTTGATCATGTCGTTCCAGGGTTACGGCTCGCGGTCGATGAGCTTCGACGAGTCGGCACTCGAGGCCCCGAAGCGGGTCCTCGCGTCGGCGAACCCGGCCATCGCGAACGCCGACCTCAAGAAGGCCTACGACCTGAGCTTCCTCAAGAAGCTCCAGGACATCGGCTTCTACAAGAAGATCGGCGCCCCGACCGAATAGCGCGGATCTCGTAGTCGGTGGGTGCCCCTGCGCAAGCGGGGGCACCCACGCGTGTGGGAGGTTATCCACTGATGGCGACCCGCTTCGGTCTACTCGTGCCTCACTTCGGCGTCGAGGCCGACCAGGACCTGCTCATCGAGGGCGCTCGGTTGGCGGAGCGGCTCGGCTTCGACTCGCTGTGGGTGCGGGACCACCTGGTCTTCCACCCGCACGGCATGGAAGGCACCGACCGGACCTTCATCGAGCCGTTCGTCACCCTCACGTATCTGGCGGGGGTGACCGAGCGTATCGGCCTCGGCGCCGCGACGATCATCCCGTTCAGGCATCCGATCCAGATGGCATACAGCGTGGCGTCCATGTCCTGGATCACGCGCCGCAAGTTCGACCTCGGGATCGGGTCGGGCAACTTCCAGCACGAGTTCGATGTGATCGGCCAGGGCTCCGTCGACCGGGTCCAGATGATGAAGGAGCACGTCCTCATCGCGCGCAAGCTCTGGGCGGGGGAGACGGTCGAGTGGCACAGCGAGCGGTATGACTTCGCCGACGTCGACCTGAAGCCGCAGCCGGTGCATCCGGTGGACGTGTGGTGGGGCGGCGCGACGCCGGCGTCCGCGCGCCTGGCCGTCGACTTCTGCCAGGGCTGGCTACCGGGCCGGATCACGTTCCCGACGTACGAGACGCGTGTGAAGAAGATCCGCCAGATGTCCGAGGAGCAGGGCAAGCCGATGATCATGACCGGCGCTCTGCCGGTGACGAGCCTGGACGACAGCTACGACGCTGCCACGAAGCGCATGAACGTGCCGGGGCTCATCAAGAACGCCAACGCCCAGAAGTTCTGGCTGAAGCCCGAGTCCGGCGAATTCACCAAGATCGAGGAGCTGGACGGGTCGATCCTGGCCGGCAACCCAGAGGACATCGTGCGTGGCGTCAAGCGCTACCAGGACATCGGCTGCGACCTCCTGATATTCGACCTGCGCATGCGCTTCCCGGACTACCTGCAGCAGATCGAGGTCCTGGCGAAGGAGGTCTTGCCGCACGTCTCCGGCAAGGCCGCGGTCGGGATGGCGCGATGAGCATCGGTCGCCACCTCGAGCGCCGCGCCGAGCAGCAGGAGTCGCACTACAAGATCCAGAAGCAGCGGCGCGAGTCGCTGCTCGCTGAGTGGAAGCGCTACCACAAGACCGTGATCAAGCGGAAGGACGTCGTGATGCACGACGTGCCGGCCCGCCGCATGCGCAGCGGCGTGTACGTCGGCTGGCACGGGGACCGCCCGACCATCAACCTGGACGCGACGCTTCACGAGATCCCGCCGCGCACGACCACGACGATCCACCGGCACTCGTGGGACGCGATCCAGTTCGTCGAGTCCGGCTCGGGCTGGACCGAGATCGACGGACAGCGCGTCGAGTGGAAGCCATGGGACACGCTGCACCTGCCGAGCTGGGCGTGGCACCGGCACGGGAACGAGACGGACAAGCCGGCGGTGTTCCACACCTGGAGCGTGCAGCCGATGCTCGAGCAGTTCGGGGTGGCGCTTCTGGAGGACGGCGGCGAGGGGTCGATCCACGACCTCGGGCTCCGACCGAGGCAGGTCGAGCCCGTCGATGGGGACGACCCATACGCGCGCCGGACGCAGCGACTGGCGCTGCGCTGGGCGGGCACCGAGGCGGCGCGTCTCATCACGCGGTGGGAGAACGCGCAGGGTGTCGTGAGCCCGCGCGGGGCGCGGAGCACGTTCCTCGTGGACAAGGAGATCGGCTATCACACCGCCGGCCTGAGCGCCGTCATGCACGAGCTCGCGCCCGGTCTCTGGCAGTCGCGGCACCGCCACGGTGGCGAAGCGCTGCTCTACGTGATCTCCGGGACCGGGTACAGCGAGATCGACGGCGTGCGACACGACTGGGAGGCTGGAGACCTGATCATGGTCGACCACTGGGAGTGGCACCAGCACTTCAACGCGTCAAAGGAGCGGACCGCTCGTCTCGTGCGCGTGCACAACTTCGACGCCCTTTACGACATGATGCGGATCCTTCTCGACCCGATGAACCTGTTCGAGGAGCCTCCGCAGCTCGACGCGCCCGATCTCACCGGGGTGATCTGGCCGGACCACAGCGAGGGCAGACCCGAGCCCTGATCGGGGTGCGCACCGGGATCCCGCACGAGTCCTACCTCACCGCCGCCGCGGTCTTCCTCGTGATCTCGGCGACGAACATCATCACGCCGCTGCTCCCGGACATCCGCGACGACTTCGCCGTCAGCATCGCCACCGCCGGCGTGATCGTGGGCTCCTACGGGCTGGCGCGGCTCCTCACGGACATGCCCGCTGGCTTTGTCATCGATGCCTTCGGCCACCGGCGGGTGACGCTCGTCGGGATCGTGCTGCTGGTCCTCTCGTCGATCGTCGGGCTGAACGCGGCGACCGTCGAGATGCTCATCGCCTCGCGCGTCGCCGCGGGTGTGGCGGTCGCGCTGGTGTCGACCGTCGCGCTCGCCACGCTGGGCGCTACCGCAAGCGCGTCGAACAGGGGCAAGGTCATGAGCCTCTTCCACGTCGCGAACAACACGGGCATCGCCTTCTATCCCATGGTCGGGGGCCTGATCGGCACGGCCTACGGCTGGCGCTCGACGTTCGCGGTCACGGTCGTGCTCGCGATCGCCGCGGGCGCGGTCCTGATGCCAGTGCTGCTGCGGGTGCATCCACGAGGCGGGGGAGCCGGGCGCGCGGCCGCGCCGGACGCGCGCGTCCTCTACGGGCGCCAGCGCGCGGTCGCCATCGCGGCCACGAATTACGGCGTCGTGGCGAACATGCTCAACCGGCACGGCTTCCGGAACACCGTCCTGCCGCTGTACGCCGCGACCTCGCTGGGGCTCGGCGGCATCTCGATCGCCACCGCCATCGCGCTCATGTCCATCACCGGGCTCCTCGTCGCGACGCCGGGCGGCATGCTCGGTGACCGGCTCGGCCGGCGCCGGGTCATAACGGCCGGCCTCGCCGCCGTTGCGGGCGGGAACCTCGTTTTCCTGGTCACCAACGACCTCGTGTCGTTCCTGCTGTGCGCCGCGCTGATCGGGTTCGGTGACTTCTTCTCGAGCTCGCAGACGGCGCTCTTGTCGGAGATCGTCCCGACACCACACCGCACCAAGGTGCTCGCCGGCTACAGGTTCTCCGCGGACCTGGGCGCGTTCCTGGGCCCGGTCGTGCTCGCGGCCGTGATGGACTTCGCCAACGCGCAAGCGGCCATCGTCCTGGCCGCGGTCATCCTGCTCAGTGCCTCGCTCAGCGCGCGGCTCGGCGTTCCCGGGAGCGTGGACGATCGGCCGGGCCGTCAAGCGCGTCCGGTCCACGCGGCGTGAAAGGGAGTGTCAGATGAAAGCGGATGAGGTCCTCGCGCAGATCGATCCAAAGGAGGTCGTCGACCTCGCGCTGGCCCTCGGGAACGTGGACAGCCCGACCGGCAGCGAAGGGCCCGCCGGCCAGTTCGTCTACGACTGGTTGGCCGCGAACGGCTTCGCGCCGCGCAAGTACGCACTCACGCCCGACCGCTTCAACGTGGCGGCGTGGCTAGATGGGTCGGGTGGGGGCTACAGCCTCATCTTCAACGCGCACCTCGACACGACCCTCCGGCCGGATGCGGTCTGGTCCGCCCGCGACCCGCTCGACCGGCTTTACCACTCCGCCTGGGTGGACGGGGACCAGATCTACGGCGACGGCGTGGTCAACGACAAGGGACCGATGGCCGCGTTCCTGGTCGCCGCGAAGGCGATCAAGCGCGCCGGCTATCCGCTCCGCGGCGACCTGATCGTCAGCGCCGTCGCCGGCGAGATCTCGCGGGAGCCGATCGAGGAGTGGCAGGGCCCGGCGTACCTGAGCAAGGACCTCGGGGCGCGGTTCATGGCCACGCACGGCGTCGTGGCCGACTTCGCGCTGGTCGCGGAGGGCACGGGCTTCGGGATCGTCGGGATCGAGCCGGGCAAGGCGCACTTCAAGGTCACCGTCCTGACGGAGGGACCCCGCTACTACTCGCCGTACCTGCCGCGGCCCACCGGCCTCGCGGACTCGCCGAACGCGATCGTGCGCGCCGCTGCCGTGATCGCGGCCTTCGAGAAGTGGGCGTTCGACTACCAGACCCGCAACACCTACCGCGGGGCCACCGGGACCATCGTGCCGAAGGCCAGCGTCAACGCGATCCGCTCCGGGTATCCCTTCAACCTCACGAGCGCGCCGCAGGTCTGCTCCTTCTACGTCGACACGCGGATCCTGCCGGGCGCGAACCCGATGGACGTGCGCGACGAGCTGCGCGGCGTGCTCCGAGAGGCCCGCGTCGACGGCAGCGTCGAGCTGTACCTGTACCGCCCCGGCTTCGAGGCGAAAGGCGCGGAGCGGCTCATCGAGACGATCGAGCGGTGCCACGCCCAGACGTTCGACAAGCCGCCCGCGATCGTCGCCGATGCCGTGACGAGCATGTGGCGCGACACGAACGCGTGGAACGAGCTCGGGATCCCCTCGATCAGCTACGCCCCGCGCGCCGCGAGCCACGCGACGACGAAGTCGTTCAAGATCAAGGACCTGACCGATGCCGCGCTCGTATACGCGCGCATCGCCATGGATCTGTGCTGCCAGGAGCGTCCCGCCCAGGTGCCTCTGGGTGCCCACCCCGACCGCCACATCGCGGCGTCCGTCGCGAAGCCCGAGGTGCCCTAGCCCCGCCCCCGCCCGGCAGCGGCGTGGTCCCGCATCAGGCGCCAGACGCGCTCGGGCGATGCCGGCAGCTCGTGCGGGAAGACGCCTATGAGCCGCCCGACCGCGGACGCGACCGCGCCGCCGATCGTGTTCCCGGCGCCCTCGCCGGCGCCCTTCGCGCCGTACGGCCCAGCGCCGTCCCGCCTCTCAGCCAGGATGTGCTCGAGCTCCGTGGGCACGTCGCTGAACCTCGGCACGCGGTAGTCCACGATGTTGGGGTTCGCGAGCTGCTCGCCCTCGTAAACGAGCTCCTCGCGCAGCGCGGCGCCAAGACCCATCATCGCCGCGCCCGCGTCCTGCCCGCGCACCAGGTCGGGGTTGATCGCGAAGCCCACGTCGCCGATGGTGACCAGCTTCTCGACGTCGACCACACCGGTCTCACGATCGACGGTGAGGACGACACCGCTGCAGCCGATCTCCCAGAACGGCGGCATCTTCACGAAGGTGTCGGCCTTGCGGACGGCGCCGCGACCGACGACCTCACCACCGGAAGCGCCGAACCATCGTTCGATGACCTGTCCGTAGGTGTACGTCTTGCCGTCCACGCGGACGCCCAGGTCGGCGTCCTCGATCCGTTCGATCGGCAGGTCGAAGACCTGCGCGGCGAGGCGGCGCACCTCACGTCGCGCGTCACGGCAGGCCTCCTGGACGGACCGGCCCGTCACCGTCGTGGTGCGGCTCGCACCGGTCGTGCGCTCGTACGATCCGACGCCCGTGTCACCGCCGACGACACCGACATGGTCGAGCTCGACGCCGAGCTCCTCCGCGACGATCTGACTCAGCACCGTTCGCGAGCCCTGTCCCAGCTCGGTCGAACCCGTGAAGAGCGTGGCCGAGTCGTCGGCGTGGATCCGCACGAGCGCCGTGGACGTCGGATACGCGCCGGCGTCGGACGCGGAGACGCCGAGACCCACGGCGCCGGGACCTACTCCGGGCCAGCCGAGCGCGTCGGCGAGGCAGCGGAGGTCCTCCCTGAGGTCCGCGTCTAAGGGACGCTTTCCCGGGAGCAGCTCCTCGCCCGGCCCCACGAGGTTGCGCATCCGCAGATCGACCGCGTCGATCCCGAGCTTGAGGGCGGCCTCGTCCATCTGCAGCTCGCCCGCGATGTTCCCCTGCGGCGCGCCGAACCCGCGCAACGAGCTGCCCGGGACGGTGTTCGTGAACACGGAGACCGACCGCACGTGCAGCGCCGACATCTTGTACGGGCCGAAGCAGCGGTTCGCCGTCTTGGAGTTCACCAGCGGGCTGTTGTCGGTGTACGCGCCCGAGTTCGTGACGATGTCGAAGTCGCGAGCGAGGAGCGTGCCATCCTTCTTGAACGCCGAGCGCGCGCGGATCCGCGCGGAGTCCGAGCGGGTCGTGAGCATCGCCTCTTCGACGCTGAGGTCGATCTTCACGGCGCGCTTGCAGAGGTACGCCGCGGCCGCCGCCATGCCCTCGACCTTGGTGTATGACTTCGTGCCGTATCCGCCTCCGACATAGGGGGCCGTGACGCGCACCCGTGCCAGGGGCAGACCGAAGATCCGCGCGAGGTCTCGCCGCACCATGTAAACGTGCTGCGCGCTCGAGAAGACGACGAGCTCCTCCTGATCGAAGTACGCGAGCGCGTTGTAGGGCTCCATCGCGTAGCCGTAGAGCATCGGGTACCGGTACTCGCCCTCGACGACCACATCCGCCTTCGCGAACGCGGCCTCGACGTCGCCCCAGCCGAACTCGGCGATCCCGCAGATGTTCCCGACGAGGCCCTCGCCGCCGCTGTCCATGCCTTCGTCGCCGACACGATCACCGCGCCGCTCGTGGAGGATCGGGGCGCCGGGCGCCAGCGCCTCATCGGCATCGATCACGTATGGCAGGTCTTCGTAGGTGACCTCGACGAGGTCCGCGGCCTCCGCGGCGTCGAGGGGCGTGTCGGCGACCACCAGCGCCACGGGCTCGCCGTGGAAGCGGACCCGCTCGATCGCCAGCACCGGATGATCTAGGACGATGTGGCCGTAGTACGGCGTCAGGCCGGCCGCGAGGAGGTCTGCGCCGGTGATCACCGCGACAACGCCGGGCGCCTTCGCCGCCGCGTCGCGCTCGATGCCCAGGATGCGCGCGTGTGCGCGGGTCGATCGCACGGCTACGGCGTGGGCCATGCCCTGTACCGCGAGGTCGGCCGTGTACCTGGCGCTGCCTGTAACCTTCGCGATGCCGTCCACGCGCGGAGCGGACGTGCCGGCGACGCGGCGACCTTCGCTCATTCGCGCTCTCGCACGACCGCGGCTGCGTCGAGGACCGCCTCCACGATCGTCTCGTAGCCGGTGCAGCGGCAGATGTTCCCGTCCATCCAGCGACGCACGCGCTCCGCGTCGGGGGCCGGGTCCTCGTCCAGCAGTGCCTTCGCGGCGACGATCATTCCCGGTGTGCAGTAGCCGCACTGGAATGCCGACCGCTCGATGAAGGCGGTCTGCAGCGGGTGCAGCTCTCGTCCGTCGGACAGGCCCTCGATCGTCTCGACGGAGCGGCCGTCGGCCTCGATCGCGAGCGTGGTGCACGAGCTCACCGGCCGTCCGTCGAGCAGGACCGTGCATGCGCCGCAGACCTGCACGTCGCAGCTGACCTTGGTACCGAGCAGGCCGAGCGCGCGCACGAGCTCGCTGAGCGTGGTGTGGTCCGCGGCCTCGACCCGGCGCTCATGACCGTTCAGCCTTAGGACCAGCTCGCGCTGCGCCATCGCTACGCAGCCTGGGCCATCAGCGAGGCCAGCGCGCGGCGGGTGAACACGCCTACGAGGTGGCGCTTGTACTCGGCCGAACCGGCGAGGTCCGCCCCGGGATCGACGGACCGGCTGGCTGCCTCGGCGAGCGCCTCGACGGTCCGCGGGTCGGTCGCGGCGGCGCCGCTCAGCTCGTCGGTCTCGATGCGGCGGGGGACCTCGTCCACCGCGCCGACGACGAGGCTCGGCGCTCCGACGAACCGCCCATCGCGCACCGACGCGACGATGGCGACGCCGACGCTCGGCCGCTCCAGGATCTGGAACTTCACGTACGCGACCCGCACGTCCGGCGCGGGGACCGGGACCTCGACCGCGACGAGGATCTCGTCCGCAGCCAGCGCCGTCTGGTACATGCCGGTGATGAAGTCGCGGAGCGCGAGGGTGCGCTGCCCCCTCGCGCTTTGGAGGATCACACGCGCGTCGAGCGCGGTGAGGAGCGTGGGGGGGTCGGCGTGAGGCTCGGCGAACGCCAGATTGCCCCCAAGCGTTCCGGCCGCACGCACGCGGATGTTCGCCACCCTGCTCTCGAGCTCCGCGAACGCTGGGAGCGCTTGCGCGACCGTTCGGTCGCGCTCGAGCGTCCAGTGGGTGACGGCCGCCCCGATGCGGAGGGTGCCGTCCGTGACCGAGATGTGATGCAGATCCGCGATCGGCTTGAGGTCGATCAGATGGCGCCACCGCGCGACACCGAGCTTCATGACCATCAGGAGCTCGGTCCCGCCGGCGTAGAGCGCGGCGTCATCGCCGAAGCGTTCTCGGAGCGCGATCGCCTCGGGCAAGGATGTCGCACGGTGGACATCGAACCGTCGCAGCATCTAAGGCCGGTTCGAGGTCACTTCATGGGTGTACGCGATCCTGGATGACAAAGCGCATCGCGAACCGGGTGTTCCCTAGCTTCGAGGGAAGACCGCGCGAGCGATGAGACGAAGCACGTACCAGGTCGCGAGGAAGGCGGATGCCTCGAGCGTGAAGCTGTGGAACTTGTAGAACATCTCGGCGATGACGAAGGCGGTCGCGAGGGTGACGGCGTTGACAGCGGTGAGGTCTGAAAGGACGAGCGCCCGGACGTCTGTGAGATCTCTCATGGCCCGATCATAGCTCCCGCGGTCACACCGTAATGGCCGGCCGGACCGCCGCGAAGTCGCCGTACTTCTGGCGCAGCCGCGGAACGATGTCCTTTGAGAAGAGCCTGATGAACCTGGCCTGGTCAGGTCCCGGCCCATGAATGATCAAGTGGCCGAACCCCATCTTCACGTACGCGCCGATGCTCTCCGTGATCTCCTCAGGGTCGGTACCGACGATCCAGCGGGAGGCCGCTTGCTCCGCGGTCAGCGACGACGCGAGCCGCTCCATCTCCCGCGGGTCATCCACACCCACTTTCTGCTCCCCCGGCAACGCCAGGGCGGCCCAGTGCAGGGTGTCCTGGAGCGCGCGCTCGCGGTCAGTGTCGTAGCTCACCTTGACCTCGATCGTCATGTCGATGGTGGAAGCGTCTCTTCCTGCCTTCTTCGCGCCCTCGTGCACGGCAGGGATGAGGGTCCTGACGTAGAGATCCTCACCCTTGCCGCTCGTGCAGATGAAGCCCTGTGCGACCCGTCCGGCCAGGCGCGCCGCAGCCTCGCCCGTTGCGGCGATGTACACCGGCACGACGCCGGACGCGGGGCGCTCGTAGATCGTCGCGTTCTTGGTCCGGTAGTGCTCGCCTTCGAACGTGACGAACTCCTCCTGCCAGAGGCGACGCATGAGGTCGACGGCTTCCCGCATCCGTGCGAAGCGCTCCTTGATCTCGGGCCACTGGATGCCCAGCGGGACTTCGTTCATCGATTCGCCCGTGCCGATGCCGAGGAAGAAACGCCCCGGCGCGAGCGACTCGACCGTGGCCGCCGCCTGCGCGATGAGAGCCGGGTGGTACCGGAACGTCGGTGTGAGGACGCTCGTTCCGATCTGAACGCGGCTGGTGGTCGCGGCGAGGGCTCCGAGCCAGACCAGAGCGTTGGGTGCCTGCCCACCTTGGTGACGCCACGGCTGGAAGTGGTCGCTGACCGCGACGCTGTCGAATCCGTGTTCCTCGGCGAGGAGGCTGAACGTCAAGAGCTCGCGAGCGCGGAACTGTTCGGCCGACGCCTTGTATCCGACCTTTAGGACTTTTCGGCCTCCATGGCCTTCGCGATGCTCGCCAGGAACTGCTCGTTCGTCTTCGTCTTCGCGAGGCGCTGCAGCAGCAGCTCGG
>CAZTAI010000015.1:0-12440 GCA_964611555.1 uncultured Chloroflexota bacterium
CGGCCAGGGTCCCGGCCAGGGTCCCGGCCAGGGCATAGGTGCCGCGCCGGGCGCTGCACGGCGCGGGGTACTGGGTGTGGCGGATCGCGGCGGCGGTCGCTCAGCGACTGCCGTTCGCGCTCCTGTACCCGATCGCCATCCTGCTCGGTGACCTCGCCTATCTGACGTGGGGAACGAAGCGGCGCATCGCCAAGGGGAACTTCTCGGTCGTCCTGGGACGGCCGGTGACCGACCGTGAGGTCGCCAGCACCGCGCGGCGCTCGTTCCGCAACTTCGCGAAGTACCTGGTGGAGATCATGCGCTTCCCGAAGCTGAGCCCCGAGGACTTCGAGCGGCTCGTCAAGATCGACGGCTTCGAGCACCTCCAGCAGGCCCGTGCCAACGGTCGTGGCGTGATCTTCGTGAGCATCCACTTCGGCAACTTCGAGCTGGGTGGAGCCCGTGTGGCCGCCGAGATACCGCTGAACGTGATCGCCGACGATCTCACCAACCAGCGCCTGATGGACCTGCTCATCGGCCACCGGGCGCACAAGGGCATCAACATCCACTCGCCGACCGGTGCGGCCCGCAAGGTCCTGCAGGCCCTTCGGAGGAACGAGATGGTCGGCCTGATGATGGATCTCGGGCCCCGAGCCCTCGCGTTCGAGAATGTGGCTGCTCGTTTCTTCGGGACCCCAACGCGCTTCCCCACCGTCGCCGCCGATCTGGCGCGCGTCTCGGGTGCTCCGATCGTCGTCGCCGCCGTGGTGCGGCAGAGCGACAACACGTTCCGCGGGATCGCGCTGCCGCCCATCTTCGTCGACCGCGCCGAGGGTCAGGCGCAGCGCGTGACGGAGGCGATCGCCGAGCATCTCGAGGGATTTGTCCGCCAGTGGCCCGACCAGTGGTACATCTTCCGGCCGATGTGGGGGCCGGAGACGCCGAGCCCGTGATCGCCGGGGCGCTCTCGCGCGCCGCGGAGCGGACCGTTCCGGCGCTGCCAGGCCTGCTCGACCGGCCGATCAGCGAGGTCGCAGGAACGATCGCGTATCTGGCGTCGCCACTGGCACGCCGCGCGGTCCGCGCCAACCTCGGGGTGATCGCCCCGGGCCGTCCCCGCCTCGTGCGGAGGGTCTTCGTGGAGCAGGCGCGGCACTACCTCGAGACCTTCAGGCTGCTGCGCCTCGACCACCGCGAGCTCCTCGACATCGTTGAGATCCATGGCTGGCAGAACATCACCGCGCCGTACGCGCGCGGTCGTGGTGTCGTGCTGGCCAGCGCGCATCTGGGCCCGGTGACCGTGTGCGGTCAGATCGTCGCCGCCAAGGGCCTCGACTGCTCCGTGCTGGTCGAGCCGAAGCACGGCGAGATCGGGCGCGTCATCGACCGCGCGCGCGGGGCCCTGGGAGTGAAGACCATCGAGACCAGCTCCGTGATGGGTATCGGTCGCGCGCTCCGCCGCGGCGGTGTGATCGGTTGGCTGGCGGATCGCGCCATCAGCGGGGTCGGCGAGCGGGTGCCGTTCTTCGGTCGCGAGGCCCTCCTGCCTTCGGGCCACGTCGCGATCGCCCTGCGGACCGGCGCGGCGCTCGTCCCGGGATTCGCCTTCCGCGAGAACGGCCAGATCAAGGCATTTCTCGAGCCCGAGATCGAGCTGCGACGGACAGACGACCGCGAAGCGGACGTGCGCGAGGGCGTGCGCCGCTGGGCCGAGGTCCTCGAGCCATGGGTGCGCAAGGGCCCGGAGCAGTGGTCCGTGTTCGAAGAGTTTTGGGGGGGGTGAGATGGGATCGAGCGACGAGCGGCTTCGCGACAACAAGTAGATGGGTAGGGCGGATCTGCAGCTGCACACGGACTTCGGCGATGGGCTGTCGCCGCCGGAGGCGGTGCTGGATGCTGCCGAGGCCGCGGGCCTCGACGTGATCGCCATCACCGATCACGACGACATCCGCGCGGCCTTCCTCGCGCGGGATCTGGCACTGCAGCGGTCGTCGCCGGTCCAGGTGATCCCCGGCATCGAAGTGACCACACGGTCGGGGCACCTGCTCGCGCTCTTCGTCGAGGACGAGATACCGATGCTGCGGCCCCTAGGCGAGACGATCGCGCACGTGCACGAGCTCGGCGGGATCGCCGTGGTCCCGCACCCGCTGTCCTATCTCACGTTCTCGGTCGGCGAGAGCGCGCTCCGGGATCTGGCCGAGCGCGTCGGCAAGGACCGGTACATCGACGGCATCGAGCTTCGCAATCCTTCGTACGCCGGCCGCGTCCGCGCCACGCGGGCACAGTGGCTGAACGACAAGATCCTGAAGGTGGCGGAGACCGGGTCCAGTGACGCGCATCACGCCGCGCTGGTGGGCACCGCGTGGACCGAGTTCCCCGGCAGCAGCCCGGCGGAGCTGCGGGCGGCGATCCTCGACCGGACGACCGTAGCGGCGGGCCGGCGCTGGACGCTGCGCGAGCACCTCGACGGAGCGCTTCGCCAGCAATGGCGCTCGATGGTGCGCGACCCCGCCAAGCGAGTCTGGCGCAGGTACGCCCGGCCGGTGCCCAAGAGATGAAGGTCGGGATCGTCTCGCCCTACGCGTATCCGAGGCCCGGCGGAGCCAACTCGTACATCCGGGAGTCATACGAGCAACTGCGCGCTCTTGGGCACGAAGTGAGGATCATCACCGCGCCCTGGGGTGACGACCCGCCCGCGCAGGACGTCATCCAGATCGGGCGGGCCATCGCCGTCCCCTACAACGGCAGCATTGGCCGCATCAGCCTGTCGCTCCGTCTGGAGTGGCTCGTGAACCGGATGCTGAAGCGCGAGCAGTTCGACGTGATCCACCACCACGAGCCGCTGGTGCCCTTCCTCTCGATGCAGATCCTCGACCGGGCCACCTGCCCCAACGTGGCCACCTTCCATGCCTTCGGCGGGTTCTCGCTCTCGTACTGGCTGGGCAGGCCGATCGGCCGGCATTACCTGGGCAAGCTCGACGCGCGCATCGCTGTGTCGAGCGCCGCCCGTCACCACGTCTCGCAGTACTACCCGGGCGAGTACCGGATCATCCCGAATGGCGTGGACGTCCAGTTCTACGCGAGCGCGCGACCCTTCCCCGAGTACCGCGACGGCAAGGTCAACATCCTCTTCGTCGGCCGAGCGGAGAAGCGCAAGGGCGCGATGTACCTGCTCCGCGCGTACGCGGAGCTCAAGCGGTCACACCCGGAGATCCGCTTGATCCTGGTGAGCACCGGGCCGCAACTCGGCGAGATGCGGCGCTTCGTGCGCGACGAGCGCCTGGGCGACGTGCTGTTCGCGGGCAGGGTCTCCGACCACGACAAGGCGCGCTTCCTGCGCACCGCCGACATCTTCTGCGCTCCGTCCACCGGGCAGGAGTCGTTCGGGATCGTGCTCCTCGAGGCCATGGCCGCGGGCCGGGCGATCGTGGCCTCCGACATCCACGGATACAAGAAGGTCGTACAGAGGAATGTGACCGGCCTCCTGGTCGAACCAAAGGATCCGGGCGCCCTCGCCAGCGCCCTGGCGCGCCTCGTCGAGGATCCCGCATTGCGAGAGATCTTCGGGGCGGCAGGAGCCGAGCGCGCATCGGAGTTCGACTGGGCACACGTCACGGCGGAGCTCGTCGAGGTGTACGAAGAGGTGCTGGAACGACGGGCTCGCGGCGTATAGTTCGCGCGATCAAAGGGCGCGGCGCTAGCCGCGCGGGGAGGGAATGAGTAGTTGCCTAAGCGCATCTTGATCACGCTCGTAGCGCTCTCCCTGGTGGTCTCGGCCTGCACGCAGCAGCCGACCGCCGGGACCTCGCCCACGCCAGGGACCGCCGCGTCTCCGACGGCGGCGCCGCTGCCCACCGGTGAGACACCGCGCGTCGGTGGAGTGCTGACCTACATCATCAGCGCCGCGCCGCCGACCTTCGACGGGCATGGGTCGACCACGTTCGCGACGCTCATGCCGATCTCTCCGCACTACAGCCTCCTGTACAAGCTCGACCCCGCCGACAACGTCAGCAAGATCGTTCCCGACGTCGCCGACGGGCTGCCGCAGGCCTCGGCTGACAAGCTGACCTACACCATCAAGCTCAAGAGCAACGTCAAGTTCCACGACGGGACCACGCTCACCGCCACGGACGTCAAGGCGACCTACGACAAGATCATCAAGCCGCCGACAGGCGTCGTCAGCGCACGCGCTGGTGTTTACGCCGCCGTCGAGTCCGTCACCGCGACCGACCCCACGACGGTCACCTTCAAGCTGAAGTACCCGTCCGGCTCGTTCATCGCCAGCCTCGCCTCGCCGTGGAACTACCTCTACAGCGCGGCGAAGCTCACGGCCGACCCCAAGTTCTACGAGAAGAACATCATGGGAACGGGGCCCTTCACGTTCATCGAGTACGTCCCCGGGTCGCACTGGTCGGGCCGCAAGAACCCGAACTACTTCGAGGCCGGGAAGCCGTACCTCGACGCGTACCGGGCGATCATCATTGCCGACCCGGCCCGCCAGACCGCCGCGATCCGCAGCAAGCAGGCCATGATCGAGTTCCGCGGCTTCACGCCGCCCCAGCGCGACGAGCTGTCGCGAGCGCTGGGCCAGGACCTCGCGATCCAGGAAGCCTCGTGGGTCTGCGTGAACTACGTGTCCTTCAACACGACGAAGCCCCCGTTCGACGACGAGCGGGTGCGCCGCGCGCTGACACTCGCCGTCGACCGGTGGACCGGAGGCGCTGCGCTCTCCCAGCAGACGATCGTCAAGGGCGTCGGCGGACTCATGCGGCCAGGCGGACCCTTCGCGATGCCCGACGCCGAGCTCGAGAAGATCCCCGGCTTCTACCGCGACAACGCCAAGGCCGTCGAGGAGGCCAAGAAGCTCCTCTCCGACGCGGGCGTTGCGGACCTCACGTTCAAGTTCCACAACCGCAACATCCCCACGCCCTACGAGCCGGTCGCGCTCTTCCTCATCAACGAGTGGAAGAAGATCGGCGTGACCGCGACCCACGAGGTGAAGGAGACCGCGGCGTACGTCGCCGACCTCCGGAACAAGAACTTCGACGTCGGGCTCGACTTCAACTGCGACTACTTCGACGAGCCCGACCTCCAGTTGGCGAAGTTCCGTTCGGCCAGCGGCCTCGGGAAGAACCTGAACCTCTCGCACTACGACGACCCGAAGCTTGACGGCATGATCGACGCCCAGGCCCAGGAGACCGACCCGGAGAAGCGCAAGCAGCTGGTCTGGGAGATCGAGCGTTATGCGATGGGTGAAAAGGCGTGGATGGTGCCGGTCATCTGGTGGTATCGGATCATTCCGCACCTCTCGATCGTCCGCGGATACCGCATCGGATCGAACCACTACACGACCATGGACATGGCGAACATCTGGCTCGCGGAGGACCGCTAGCGACTAGCGGCTCTTACTAGCCAAAAGGCTGGAGCCGGTCGATGATGAGGCCGCGTGCAGCGGTACATCATCGGCCGGCTCCTTCTTATGGTCCCGACGCTCCTCGGGGTCGCCATCCTCACCTTCGTGATCATGCGGGTGGTCCCGGGCGACGTGGTGGAGCTGCGCTACGCGCAGTCCGGCGGCGCGGTCCCGCAGGAGATCATCGACCAGGAGCGTGACGAGCTCGGCCTGAACAAGCCGATACACGAGCAGTTCGCCGACTTCCTCGGCGGCATCGTCCGCCTCGACTTCGGCAACTCGCTCTGGACCGACCGGCCAGTGGTCGTGGAGATCCAAGGGCGCCTCGGGATAAGCGTCGAGCTGGCGATCCTCGCCACCCTCCTGGCCACCGCGCTCGCGCTGCCCCTGGGCGTGATCGCGGCGGTGAAGCAGGACACGTGGATCGATTACGCCATCCGGATCTTCACCATCGGCGGCCTCTCCATGCCCTCCTTCTGGCTCGGGATCCTCGCCATCCTCACGCTGGTGGTCCTGTTCCAGTGGGCGCCGCCGCTCATCTTCGTGCCCCTCTGGGAGGACCCCGTCGAGAACCTCTCCCAGCTCATCCTGCCGGCCATCGTCGTCGGCTATCGCTATTCGGCGGTCGCGACGCGCATGACCCGCTCCTCGGTACTGGAGGTCCTCCGTGACGACTACGTCCGGACGGCGCGCGCGAAGGGACTTCGGGAGACGGTCGTCATCGTCCGCCACGCCCTCCGGAACTCGCTGCTGCCGGTGATCACGGTCATCAGCCTGGAATTCGCGTTCCTCTTCGGCGGGCTCGTCGTGACCGAGCAGGTCTTCAACGTGAACGGCCTCGGCAAGCTCCTGGTGGACGCGGTCGCGCAGCGTGACTACACGCTGGTGCAGGCGCTGGTGCTCCTCTTCGCCTTCGTGTTCGTCTTCGTGAACTTCATCGTCGACCTGCTCTACGGCTTCCTCGACCCGAGGATCCGGTACACATGAGCCAGCGCTCGGCGGCCGTCGCATCGCACAGCGCCGAGGAGATCGCGCGCCGCCGGTACCTCGAAGACACTACGTGGCGCCGTGTCCGACGGGCGACGGGCGACTTCATCCGCCGGCGGCCGCTGGGGACCATCGGCGCGGTGATCGTCATCCTGATGATCCTGGGGGCGGTCTTCGCCGAGCAGGTCGCGCCCTACACGGACGAGGACGCGATCTTCACGGGTCTGCCAACACCGCCCAGCATTGAGCACTGGCTGGGCACCGACGGATTCGGGCGCGATGTCTTCTCACGGCTGATCCGGGGATCTCAGACGGCGCTGGCGGTCGGGTTCATCTCGTCGATCGTCGGGTCGACGCTGGGTCTGATGTTCGGTGTCATCGGCGCCTACTTCGGGGGCAAGACCGACGAGATCATCCAGCGGATCATGGACGTCCTGATCTCGTTCCCGCTGATCGTGATCGCGATCGCGATCGTCGCCGCCCTCGGGCCGGGTCAGACTGGCAGCGTCATCGCGGCCATCACGCTGCCTGTCATTCCGCGCGTCGCGCGCGTGGTGCGTGCGAGCGGTCTCGCGGTCGTGCAGATGCCGTACATCGAGGCCGCGCGGGCGGTCGGCGTGCGCGCGCCGCGCATCATGCTTCGCCACATCGCCCCGAACGTGTTCGCGCCGTACCTGATCATGATGACCGCGTTCCTCGGGCAGGCGATCCTTCTCGAGGCGTCGCTCTCGTTCCTAGGACTCGGAGCGGTCGAGCCCGCGCCGGCGTGGGGCCTCATGCTCCGAGGTCAGGGCATGACGTTCCTCGATCAGGCGCCGTGGCTCGCGATCGCGCCGGGTGTCGCCATCAGCCTCTCCGTGTTCGGCTTCAACCTCTTCGGCGACTCGCTACGCGACGCCCTCGATCCGCGCCTGCGGACGGCCTAGAGGGCTCAGCGTCCCCGGAGGTAGGCGTCGTCCTTCGCGATCCAGTCCTGGCGCGGCGGGCTGAAGACGTCCACGTCGAGCGTGTCCTCGAGCGCTTCGGCCGAGTGCGCGACCCCGCCCGGGATGACGAGCACTTCGCCGGTCCGCACGTCGAAGACCTGATCCCCTGCGGGCCCCAGCCGTAGGCGCAGCGCGCCATCCAGCACGTACGTGAGCTGCTCGTTCGGATGCGTGTGCGACGGCACGACCACCCCCTTCTTCAGGTAGACGTGCGCGATCATGGCCTGCTCGCCGTAGAGGAAGCGGCGTTCCAGGCCCTCCATCAGCCGCTCGCGCGGCATGTCCTCCCAGCGGTACTTCTTCGGCTCCACGGTCACTCTCCCTTCCAGAGAGGCTTGCGCTTCTCCATGAACGCGCGGACCCCCTCGCGGAAGTCGGCGCTCGTGTAGCAGAGCAGGATGAGGTCGCGGCCCTCGTCCGGGAGCAGGCGCTGCCGGATCCGCCGGAGTCCCTCCTTCGTGGCCCAGAGCGTGAGCGGCGCGAACGACGCGGCCTGCCGTGCCACCTCCTCGGCGCGAGCGAGCAGCCCGGAAGGCTCCACGACCTCGCTGAGGAGGCCCATCCGGAGCGCCTCGTCCGCGGAGAGGAGCCGTGCGGTGAACACGAGCTCCTTCGTCCGCGCCACCCCGATCAGCGAGGCGATCCGGACGAGGTTGCCCAGGGACAGGCAGTTCCCGAGTGTGCGCGCGATGGGCATGCCGAAGGTCGCCTCGCTCGACGCCACGCGCAGATCGCAGGCGCTCGCGATGGCCAGTCCGCCGCCGGTCGTCGCGCCGCCGATGGCGGCGACCGTCGGAATACGCACGTCCTCGAGCGCGCCGAGGATGCGGTCCATCTTCTCCTCGTACGCGACCGCCTGATCGGAGGTGGTGAAGTCGGCGAACTGCGAGATGTCTGTTCCGGCCACGAACGCGCCGCCCGCCCCGGTGAGGACGAGGGCGCGAACGGCCGGGTCCTCGTTCACCGCCCGAGCCACCTCGTAGAGCCGCTCGTACATGTCGAACGTCATCGCGTTCCGCGCCTTCGGCCGGTCGAAAGTGAGCCAGCCTATCCCCTCGCGGACCTCGTAGCGGACGTCGCTCATCCCGCGACCACCCCGGCAGCGATGAGCGCGTCGATCTCGGACTCGGCGTGGTCGAGCTCGGCGAGCACTTCGCGCGAATGCTCCCCGAGGCGCGGCCCCGCGCGCTCGAGGCGCACGGACGTCCGGCCAAGGCGGAGCGGAGATCCGAGCGAGCGGACCGATCCGAGCGTGGGATGCGGAAGGTCTACGAAGAAGCCGCGCGCCGTGAGGTGCTCGTCGGTGAACACCGCGTCGTAGTCGGCGATCTCGCCGCAGGGCACGCCCGCGGCGCGCAGCGCCGCGATCCAGAGGGCCATCGGTCGCCGCACGGTGACCTCCTCGATGAGCGTGATCAGCTCGGGCACGTTTGCACGCCGGCGTGTGGCGTCGGCGAACCGCTCGTCGTGCTCGAGCGCCTCCAGGCCGATCGCCGCGCAGAACGACGTCCAGTTCCGGGGAGTCGTCGCACCGACGATGAAGTGTCCATCAGCGGCGGCGACCGCCTGGTACGGCGCGACGAGCTTGTGCGCCGAGCCGGAACGTCGCGGGACCTCTCCGGTCGTGAAGTACGTGCCCGCCTCCCAGACGGCCAGAGCCACCGACGACTCGAACATCGACACGTCCACGAGCTGACCGCGACCGTCGCGCTCGCGCGCGCGCAGCGCCGCGAGGACGCCGATCGTGGCGTAGAGCGCGGCGCTGAGGTCGGAGATCGCCACGCCGACCTTCATGGGCGGGCCGTCGGCATCGCCGGTCACGCTCATGAGGCCGCTCTTCGCCTGGACGATGATGTCGAGGGCTGGCCGGTCCGCGTACGGGCCGTCCAGGCCCCAGCCAGTGACGGCGCAGTACACCAGGCGTGAGTTCGCCTCGAGCAGGTCGTCCGGCGCGAGGCCCAGCTCGCGCATCGTCCCCGGACGCAGGTTCTCGACGATCACGTCCGCCCGGGCCGCGAGCCGGCGGAAGACCTCCTTTCCACGCTCCTGCTTGAGGTCGATGGCGATGCTCCGCTTGTCTCGGTTCAGGCGCGCGAAATTGCCGCTCTCGCCGTCCACGACCGGCTCGAGGAGCCGCGCGAGGTCGCCTCCGGCGGGGTTCTCCACCTTCACGACGTCAGCGCCCAGATCGGCGAGCTGCAGCCCGCAGAACGGGCCGGCCATGTAGTTGCCGACCTCGAGCACGCGGATGCCGGCGAGCGGAGGCGCAGCCGTCATCCCATCGCCTCGAGGCGGCGGATCCGCTCCGCGATCGGGGGGTGCGTCTCGAAGAGGCCATCGAGGAACGCGGGACGGTCCTTCAGCGGGTTCGCGATGTAGAGCGGCTCGGTCGCCTTGTTCGCGACCTCGAGGGGCTCGGGGTCGCCGGCGATCTTGCGGAGCGCGCTGGCCAGCCCCGCCGGATGGCGTGTGAGGAGCGCGGCGGACGCGTCGGCCAGGTACTCGCGCTCGCGCGACACAGCGAGCGTGATGATCCGCGCGATGATCGGCCCGACGATCGCGAGGACCAGAGCGACGACGATGATCAGCCCGCCCGCGCTGCCACCTTTGTCATCTCGGCGGCCGCGCCGCGCGCCACCGAAGCGCATCCAGCGGAGCAGCACGTCAGCGAACAGCACGATGGTGCCCGCGAGCACGGCCGCGAGGAGCAACGTGCGAATGTCGTAGTTGCCGACGTGTGAGAGCTCGTGGGCCAGCACGCCCTCGAGCTCGGTGCGGTCGAGCTTCTCGAGGAGCCCGCGCGTCACGGCTATCGAGGCGTGCTTGGGGTCACGGCCTGTCGCGAACGCGTTCGGCGCGCCGTCTTCGATGACGTACAGCTTCGGGACAGGCAGGCCGCTTCCGATGGCCAGCGCCTCGACGATGTTCCGTAGCTGCGGCTCCTCGCCCGGCCCCAGCTCCCGCGCCTTGCTCATCCCGAGTACGACCTTGTCGCCGGCGAGGTAGGACCCGGCCGCGGAGAGACCTGACACGCCGAGCCCGATGGGCAGCGCGGCGAGGCCGGCGCCGGGCGCCATGACCTCGCCGACCGCGTACGCGATCGCGACCACGATCGCCGCGAACACGCCGACGAGCAGGACCGTGCGCAGCCGATTCGAGTCGACCGCGTCGTATATCGATACGCGTGGCGTCACGCTGAGACCGCTGCTAGGTGAACTTGACTTGAGGGACGGCGCGCTCCGCCGGATCCGAGATCTCGAAGTACTGCTCCGCCGTGAAGCCGAACGGGCCGGCGAGCAGCGTCGTCGGGAAGGTCATGAGCGAGGTGTTGTAGTCGCGGACGTTGCCGTTGTAGAAGCGGCGGGCGAAGGAGATCTTGTCCTCGGTCGCCGTGAGCTCCTCCTGCAGCTGCCTGAAGGACTCGACCGCGCGAAGCTGCGGGTAGGCCTCCGAGAGCGCGAACAGCTGACGCAAGGCCGCGGTGAGCATGTTCTCGGCCTGGGCGCGCTGCTCCGGAGGTGCCCCGGCCGCCTGGACCGCGCCGGTGCGCGCCTGGATCACTGCCTCGAGGGTCTGCCTCTCGTGACCGGCGTAGCCCTTCACCGTCTCGATGAGGTTGGGGATGAGGTCGTGACGCCGCTTCAGCTGGACGTCGATGTCGCTCCACGCCTCGCGCACTCGCTGCCGCAGCGTGACGAGCCGGTTGTAAGTGGTGACGAGGAACAGCGCGAGGAGCGCGATGACGGCGAGGGCGACGATCAGGGTGGTGTCCACTTCCCTACCTCACTTCCCGCCGCGAAGCATAGGGGGCCTGAGCCGCCTCATCGCCCGCGTCGGCCGCCGCTAGAGGAGCGTCCGTACGGCCAGAACGATGTGCTTCGCGGAGATGCCCGCGGCATCCAGCAGCTCGGCGGGCTTGCCGGATCCGGGCATCTCGCGAACGGCGAGGTGGCGCCATCGCAGGCCACTCACTCCGGACTCGGCGAGCGCCGCCAGCACGGCGTCCCCGATCCCGCCCCAGGCCCAGTGATCCTCGACCACGACGATCCGGCCGCCGGTCGCCTTCGCCGCGGCCGCGAGCGTCTTCGCGTCGATCGGCTTTACGGAGTACAGGTCGATCACGCGGATCTTGGTGCCGCTCTTGGCGAGCTCGTCGGCGGCCTTGATGGCCTCGTGCAGCGTGATGCCCGCCGCGACGACCGCGACCTTGTCGTCGGAGCCGCCGCCGCGCACGACCTTGCTGCCGCCGATCGGGAACGCCTCGTCGGCCCCGTAGAGGATCGGGGTCTTCTCGCGTGTCGTGCGGATGTACGAGATGCCCTCGAGATCGGCCATGGCGGCCACGAGCTTCGCGGCCTGGCCGCCGTCGCTCGGGTAGAGCACGGTGCTGCCGTGGACCGCCCGCATCATCGCGAGGTCCTCGAGCGCCATCTGAGAGGGGCCGTCCTCGCCGATCGACACACCGGCGTGCGAGCCCGACAGCCGGATGTTCGCGCGCGACACGGCGGCCATCCGGATGAAGTCGTAAGCGCGCGTGAGGAACGCCGCGAACGTCGATGCGAACGGGACGAGACCGACCACCTGCATACCGACCGCGGTCGCGACCATCTGCTGCTCGGCGATGTACATCTCGAAGAAGCGGTCGGGATGCTTCTTCTTGAAGTCCTCGCTGTGCGTCGAGTTGCTGACCTCGGCGTCGAGCACGACCACGTCGCCGCGCGCGGTGCCGAGCGCGGCCAGCGCTTCGCCGTAGGCCTTGCGGGTCGCGATGGCGTCCGTGTACTTGGGCAGGTCCGGCGTGCCGCGCTCCATCTTCGGAGCGGTCCAGGCCTCCGGCTTCGTGACCTCGAACACACGCGACGGCTCGCGGCCGAGCTCCTCTAGCGCCTTCTCGGCCTCATCCGCCTTCAGCGCCTTGCCGTGCCAGCCCTCCTGGTCGGAGAGGAACGAGACGCCCGCGCCCTTCTTGGTGCGCGCGACGATCGCCGTCGGCCGGTCGCTGTCGCGCGCGCGTGACATCGCCTCGTCGATCTCCTCGAGGTCGTGCCCATCGATGACCAGGGCCTCCCAGCCGA
>CAZTAI010000015.1:12540-16508 GCA_964611555.1 uncultured Chloroflexota bacterium
GCCTCGTCGATCTCCTCGAGGTCGTGCCCATCGATGACCAGGGCCTCCCAGCCGAAGGCCAGGGCGCGCTGCGCATAGGCGTCGGTGTCCCACTCGAGCGCGGTGGGCCCGCGCTGGCCGAGGCGGTTCACGTCGATGATCGCCGTTAAGTTCCCCAGTCCCTCGTGGCCGCCACGGTCGAAGGCTTCCCACACGGAGCCCTCGGCCGTCTCGCTGTCGCCCAGCAGCGTCCACACGTGGTACGGCGCCTTCAGCACCCGCTGCCCCGCCCACGCGACACCGACCGCGATCGGGAAGCCCTGGCCCAGCGAGCCGGTCGCGACGTCCACCCACGGGAGGATCGGCGTCGGATGCCCCTCTAGACGGCTGCCCATCTTCCGGAACGTCAGGAGCTCTTCGTCGGTCACGGCACCGGCAGCGCGGAACATCGCGTAGACGAGCGGCGAGGCATGGCCCTTCGAGAAGATGAGGTGATCGTTCGCCGGACGATCCGGCTTCTGGAAGTCGTACCGCAGGTGCCCGGCCAGGAGCACCGCCATGAGGTCCGCAGCCGAGAGGGAGGACGTGGGATGGCCCGATCCGGCCGCGGTACTGCTGCGGATGCTGTCGGCACGGAGCTGGCGCGCGAGAGCGCGGTACGTGCCGAGGCGGTCGGTGGTGCCGCTCCCGCTGACCATCACCGATAACCGTAACGCCGCGCTCGCCGGATCCGCCAGCTAACGCGGCGGCGCGATGCCGCCGGCGGCGCGCCCCGCGAAGTATGTGATGAGCGCGGCGGCGCCCCCGAGGGCCGCGAGACGGACCGCGCCCCGCACCATGGACCTCCCGGACAGGCGCGCGGTGAACGCCCCGGTCGCGAGAAGCGCGACGATCGTCAACAGCGCCGCGGCGGGTGTGGCGACCTCCACCGGGAGCACTGCGAAGGGGACCACCGGCACCGCGGCGCCCGCGGCGAACGCGACGAACGAGCTGAGCGCCACGCCGTAGGGAGAGCCGAGCTCATCCGGATTCAGTCCGAGCTCCTCGCGCGCCATGAGGTCCAGCACGACATCGGGTTCGCGCATCGTGTGCGCCGCGAGCCGCTCGGCGTCGGCGGAGGGGATCCCCTTCGCGCGGTAGATCACGGCGATCTCGCGCAGCTCGTGCGCTGGGTCCCTCGCGAGCTCGCGCCGCTCGAGGGCGATGAGCGATTCGAACTGATCCCGCTGGGTCCGGACCGAGACGTACTCGCCGAGCGCCATCGAGATCGCTCCGGCGACGAGCCCGGCCAGTCCCGCGAGCGTGACGACCCCCGGCGTCGGGGCCGCTCCGGCCATGGCCATGACCAGGCTGACGTTCGACACGAGCCCGTCGTTCGCCCCGAGCACCACGGCGCGGAGGCGGCCCGAGCTGTCGACCTGATGCTCCTTCCGCAGGAGCGCGAGCTCGCGCAACGCCTCGGCGCGGTCGGACCGGCTTGAGGGCGGCGTCACCGTCACGCACGAACGATAGGCCGCCGTCCGGCGCGGCTATCGTGACGCCCGAAGGCGGGCGAAAGATGGACATCGGTCTCTACGGCTTGGGTCGCATGGGCGGGAACATGGTCACGCGCCTCGTGCGCGGCGGCCACCGCGTGGTCGCGGGCAACCGGAGCAAGGGTCCCGTCGACGAGCACGCGGCCGAAGGCGCGGTCGCGGCCCACACGATCGAAGAGATGGTCTCCAAGCTCAAGGCACCGCGAGTCCTCTGGTCAATGGTCCCGGCGGGTGACGCGACCGAAGAGACGCTCGGCGAGTTCGCGAAGCACGCGTCGAAGGGCGACGTGCTCGTCGACGGCGCCAACTCGTACTTCCGCGACTCGGTGCGCCGCGCCGGCGACCTCGGCGCGAAGGGCTTCCGCTTCGTCGACGTCGGTGTGTCCGGCGGGATCTGGGGGCTCGAGCTCGGCTACTGCATGATGGTCGGCGGTCCCGAGGACGCGGTCGCGCATCTCCGTCCGCTCCTCGACACGCTAGCGCCGCCGAACGGCTGGGCGCGCTTCGGGAAGAGCGGCGCCGGCCACTTCGTGAAGATGGTCCACAACGGGATCGAGTACGGGATGATGCAGGCCTACGGAGAGGGCTTCGAGCTCCTCCACGCGTCCGAGTTCGGCATGGATCTCCACGAGGTCGCCCGGGTCTGGAACAACGGCAGCGTGGTGCGGTCGTGGCTCCTCGAGCTCGCGGAGCGCGCGTTCGAGCAGGAGGGCACGGAGCTCGAGGGGATCAAGGGCTGGGTCGCGGACTCGGGCGAGGGCCGCTGGATGGTGAACGAGGCCATCGCGCACGACGTGCCCGCGACGGTCCTCGCGCACGCGCTGTTCGCGCGCTTCACCTCGAGGCAGGAGGACTCCTACGCCATGAAGGTGGCGGCCGCCCTGCGTGCCCAGTTCGGCGGACACGCGGTCAAGAAGGAGTAAGGGATCCGACCGTGGCGGTGACCACCGCCGCGAACCCTCTGCGAGCAGGGTTCCGCCTCTCGCGCGTCCCGGCGCCCGGTGTCCTCGTCATCTTCGGCGGCACCGGCGACCTCACCTCGCGCAAGCTGATGCCCGCGCTCTACGACCTCGCGCGGCAGCGCCTCCTGCCGGCGGCGTTCGCGGTCGTCGCGACCGGGCGCGCGCAGCTGACCGACGCCGAGTACCGCGCGCAGGCCCATGACGCCGTCGCGGCTCACAGCCGGTCGCGACCGATCGACGAGGAGGTCTGGCGCACCTTCGCCGAGCGCGTCTTCTACGTCTCGGTGCGGACCGATGACGGATACGGCGCGCTTCGCGCGCGCCTAGTGCGCTTCGACGCGGAGCTGGGTACCGCGGGTGGGCGGCTCTTCTACCTGGCGACACCGCCGGCGGCGTACACGTCGATCGTCCGCGCCCTGGGCCGGCACGACCTCGCGCGCACGCCGGGCGGCTGGGCGCGCATCGTCGTGGAGAAGCCGTTCGGCCACGATCTGGCGAGCGCCACCCTGCTGACGGCGACGCTGCACGAGGTCTTCCTTGAGGACGAGATCTTCCGGATCGACCACTACCTCGGCAAGGAGACCGTGCAGAACCTCCTCGTCCTGCGCTTCGCGAACACCATCTTCGAGCCGGTCTGGAGCCGCCAGTACGTAGACCACGTGCAGATCACGGTCGCCGAGTCGCTGGGGGTCGACGAGCGCGCCGAGTACTACGACGCGGCGGGCGCGATGCGCGACGTCGTGCAGAACCACCTGCTGCAGCTGCTCACCCTGGTCGCCATGGAGCCGCCCATCGACTTCGAGGCCGGGGCGGTCCGCGACGAGAAGGTGAAGGTCCTTCGCGCCATCCGTCCGATGGAGCCCCGGGACGTGGCGGAGAACGCCGTCCGCGGCCAGTACGCGTCGGGGTTCATCGAGGGTTCCGTCGTGCCCGGGTATCTCGAGGCGAGTGAGGTCGCGCCCGAGTCGCGCACCGAGACCTTCGTGGCGCTGCGCCTGTTCGTCGACAGCTGGCGCTGGGAGGGCACGCCCTTCTATCTCCGCACTGGAAAGCGGATGCCCAAGCGCGCGACCGAGATCGCCATCCAGTTCCGCGCGGTCCCTCACCAGCTCTTCAGCACCGAAGCGCGCGAGGGCCTCGAGCCGAACACGCTGGTCATCCGGATCCAGCCCGAGGAGGGCATCTCTCTCAAGTTCGGAGCGAAGGTGCCGGTGCAGGGCATCCGCATCCGGTCCGTGGCGATGGACTTCGTCTACGGGGCCTCGTTCCTCGTCGACGCGCCCGACGCGTACGAGACGCTGATCCTCGACGCGCTGCGCGGCGACGCGACGCTGTTCACGCGCCAGGACGAGGTCGAGGAGCAATGGCGGCTGGTGGATCCGATCCTCGCCAGATGGGCTGCGGACCCCGCTCACCCGCCCGCGTACCCCTCCGGCACGTGGGGCCCGAATGATGCCGATCAGCTCATGCGCCGCGACGGGCGGCGCTGGCG
>CAZTAI010000016.1:0-16237 GCA_964611555.1 uncultured Chloroflexota bacterium
TCGAGCAGGTTGCGCACGCCCTCGGGCGTGGCGTACCCGACCGTGTCCGACACGCAGATGCGCGTCGCCCCGCAGCCGATGGCCGCGTCGTAGAGGCGGACGAGCGTCTCGGCGTCAGCGCGCGTGGTGTCCTCGGTCACGAACATCACCGGGAGCTGCGCCTTCACGAGGGTCGTGACCGAGGACTCGACGTTCTTCAGCATCGTGTCTAGCGACCAGTCCTCGGCGAAGCGGCGGATGGGCGAGGAGCCGATGAATGCGCAGGTCTCGATGGCCACTCCGGCCTCGGTCGCCGCCTCGACCGCGCCCTGGACGTCGGCGGGGTGGGTGCGGACCGCCTGGTTGGGCTTGAGCCTCCGCAGCTTCGTCGTCTCGCGCGCGAGCTCGACGATCTCCTTGCGCGCGCGCTCGGATGCGCCTGGCAGTCCGATGTCGGCGCTGTCGATGCCCAGCTCGTCCATCAGGTGGAGCAGGCGCTTCTTCACCTCGAGCGGCGGGTTCCGTACGGACGGGCCCTGCAGCCCGTCGCGCAGCGTCTCGTCGTCGAGCTCGACCGCGCGGCGATCCATGCGCACGGCGCGGCCGTCGCGGTTCCAGTCGTAGATAAGCCGATCGACCTCGCTGCTCACGGGACGGGACTCGGCGAGGGTGACGGTGAGGTGGGCAGTGTCGGCCGCTAAGCCCGCGTGCCGTCCGGGAGCGGGTGTCCCTCCGCATAGACGTGCCGGAGCGTGTCCTCGGGTCGCGGGTCGGGCTCGGCCTCAGCCTCGTCGATGGCCGTCTCGATCTCGGCGGAGATCTCGGCGCGCATCTTCTCGAGCTCCTGCTCCGCGACGCCCTCCTCCAGGAGGTAGGCCCGGCTGCGATCTATGGGGTCGCGCTCGAGCCAGCCCTTCAGCTCGTCCTTCGACCGGTAGCGGCTGTCGTCGTCGTCGCTCGAGTGCGGGCGATACCGGTAGCAGGTCGCCTCGATGATGGTCGGCCCTTCACCGCGGCGGGCTCGGTCAGCGGCCGCCTTGGTCTTCTCGTACACGTCGAGCACGTCGGTCCCGTCGGCGAGCACGCCCGGGATCCCGTAGCCCTTGGCGCGCTCATGCGGTGGGACGGAGCTCTGCTTCGCGAGCGGCGTCGAGATCGCGTAGAGGTTGTTCTCGATGATGAACACGACCGGGAGGTCGTGGATGGCCGCGAAGTTGAGGGCCTCGTGGAAGTCGCCCGGGCTCGTCGAGCCATCGCCGCCGTACGTGAAGACGACAGCCTTCTCCTTGCGCATCTTGAGCGCGAGAGCGATGCCCGCCGCCTGTGGGAACTGGGTCGCGATGTTCACGGATCCGGTGACGATCTTCGCCTCGACATCGCTGAACTGGTTCACGATCTGCCGTCCTGCCGAGTTCGGGTCGCTCGCCTTGGCGAAGACACCGAGGAACTGATCCTTCGCGGTCTGTCCGAGGACGAGCGCGACGCCCACGTCGCGGTAGTAGGGATGGCACCAGTCCACTCCGCGCTGGATGCACCACGCCGACCCGACCTCCGCGCCCTCGTGCCCGTCGGCGACCCCGACGAAGGCCGCGCGGCCCATGCGGTTGAGCTGCATCATCCGCTCGCCGAGCATCCGGCACTCGAGCATCACGCGGTACATGCCCTTGACGTCGTCGAGCGTCAAGCCGAGCGCTTCGTGACGCGGCTTCGCCGCGCGCTTTGCCGGCGCCGAGGCCTTCGCACGCACCGCCATCGTTAAGTGATGGTACCGGCGGAGATCAGTCGGGCCGTGCGAGAACGACGGCGATAGCGATCAGCCACGCGCCCAGCGTGACCTGTCCCAGCATCCAAGCGTCGATCTCCGGATACCCCGGGGCTACGGCGCTGAGGATGTTCGCGCTCTCGATGAACGTCCCGACCAGCGCGAGCACCCCCAGTGTCGCGGTCGCCCAGCCGAGCTCGCGTGGCAGCACTCGACTCTCCACCCACATCTTCCCGATCGTCCACCACCACATGCCGAGGAGGAAGAGCGCGGCGGGCCGGAGGTCGACGTTCACCGATGCGACCAGGCCGATGGCGACCACGGCCGTCCCGGCGATCGTCCCGAGGATCGCTCCGCTGTCGCGCACGCCACGGTGCCGGACGTGGAACACCGCGACGGCGGGAAGGATCAGTCCATAGCCCACCGCGATCAGAAGGTTGAAGAGGTAGGGATACAGGACGTGGCCCACCGCAACGACGGCGAGCTGTGCCGCACCGGCCAGCGCCGCCCAGAGCGCGGCCTTCCGCGCGTCCAGGCGCTCGTCGCCTATGACTTCTTTCGGTCGCCCTTCTCGTCGTATTCGTAGAAGCCGCGCCCGGTCTTCTTGCCGAGATGTCCCGCGGCGACCATCCGCCGGAGGAGCGGAGGCGGCGCCATGGAAGGATCCTTGTACTCGTCGTAGAGCACGTCCGCGACGTGCATGCAGATATCGAGGCCGGTGAAGTCGAGCAGCTCGAATGGACCCATCGGATGGCGGAGCCCGAGCTTGATCGCGGCGTCGATGTCGGCGGGCGACGCGACGTCCTGCTCCAGGAGCCGGATCGCCGAGACCATGTACGGGACCAGCAGCTTGTTCACCACGAAGCCGGGGGTGTCCTTGCAGACGACGGGGGTCTTCCCGAGCTTCTCGGCGAACGCGCGAAGTGCCGCCATGGTCTCATCGCTCGTCGCGAGGCCGCGCACGATCTCGACGAGCTGCATCACGGCAACCGGGTTGAAGAAGTGCAGCCCGGCGAAGCGGTCCGGCCGCTTCGTCACGGCAGCCATGTCGGTTATCGGAAGGCTCGAAGTGTTGGACGCGAAGATCGTCGCCGACTGGCAGACCCGGTCGAGCTCGCCGAAGACCTCGCGCTTCACGGCCATCAGCTCGACCACCGCCTCGATCACAAGGTCGCAGTCCTTCAGGTCCTGGAGGCTGATGGTCGGGCGGATCCGTTCGCGCGCGGCCTTGGCATCCGCATCGGTGGCGCGGCCACCCTTCACGAGCCGCGCGAGCGACCCGTCCACCGCGGCGAAGCCACGCTCGATCGCGCGCTGGTCGACCTCGCGGACGGTCACGTCGAGCCCGGCCTGCGCGCAGGCCTGCGCGATGCCCGAGCCCATGGCGCCGAAGCCGACAACGCCGATGCGCCTGATCGCCACCGCAGGCGACACTACAGAGATCGAGCCCGAAAGCAGCGGAGCGTGCGCGGCGAAGCGGAGGCCGAAGGCGTGGCAGAGGCCCCCGCCGACCGCGCGAACAGTGGGTACGCTTCGCGCATGCCCCGCTCCCAGGTAGTTGGTCCCGGCGCGACCGACGTCGCCTTCGAGGTCAACGGTCATCGCGCCGAGGTCCACGTCCCGCCTCAGCGCACCCTGCTCGACACGCTCCGCGACGAGCTCGGCCTCACCGGCGCGAAGAAGGTCTGCGATGAGGGCACCTGCGGTGCCTGCACGGTCCTCGTGGACGGACGGCCCGTGTACTCGTGCATGACCCTCGCGGTCGCGTGCGAGGGTCGCGCGGTCGAGACGGTCGAGGGCCTCGCGCGCGAGGGCCAGCTGCATCCGGTGCAGCAGGCCTTCATCGCGAAGGACGCGTTCCAGTGCGGCTTCTGCACGCCTGGACAGATCATGTCCATCGTCGCGCTCCTGCGCGAAGAGGCAGCGCCGACCGCCGATGACGTGAAGCGCGCCGTCGCGGGCAACCTCTGCCGCTGCGGCGCGTACCCGAACATCGTCGAGGCCGCACTGAGCGCGGCGAAGGACCGGCGAGCCACCGCGGGCCGAGGCTGAGATGGCCCGCGTCGTCAGGACCCGGAACGAGTTCGAAGGCGAGATCAGCGAATCGCTCGCCGTCATCCAGGACGAGGATGCGGCTCCGTGGGATGAAGGCAGCGCGCTAGAGAAGGTGGGCCACGCGACGCCGCGGCTCGAGGGCGCAGCGAAGGTGACGGGCGGGGCGCGGTACACACACGATCTCCGGATGCCGGGGATGCTCCACGTACGCATCCTGCGCAGCCCCTACCCGCGCGCACGCGTGCGCCGCGTCGACGCGAGCAAGGCGCTCGCGCTTCCCGGCGTTCGCGGTGTGCTGCATCGCTTCAATGCTCCGAAGGCCGCGTTCCGTGGTGAGGAGACGATCTTCCGCGACGAGGTGCGCTTCGTGGGTGACGAGGTCGCCGCCGTCGCCGCCGACCGCGAGGAGACCGCCAACGAGGCGCTGCGCCTGATCGCGGTGGAGTACGAGGTACTGGCGCACGTCGTCGACCTCGAGGAGGCGATCGACGACACCTCCGCCCGGCTCGGGGACAAGGGCAACGTCACGCTCGAGGGATCGCACGAGCGCGGCGACGTGAAGAAGGCGCTGCGCGACGCGGACCACAGGGTCGACGCGACCTACCGGACCTCGACGCAGCTTCACAACTCGCTCGAGACCCACTCCGCGGTGGCCGCGTGGGAGGGCGACGACTTGACCGTCCACGAGTCCACGCAGCACGTGTTCGGCGTGCAGCAAGGTCTCCAGGCTGCCCTCCGGATCCCCCTCACGAGGATCCGCGTCGTGTGCGAGCACATGGGCGGTGGCTTTGGCTCGAAGGGCGGCGTGGGCAAGTACACGATCATCGCCGCCCTCTTCGCACGTGAGCTCGGCGCGCCGGTGCGCTGCGTCCTGGACCGTGCGGAAGAGAACCTCGCCGCAGGAAACCGCTCGGCCACGCTCCAGAAGGTCCAGATCGCCGTGAAGGGCGAACGCATTACCGCGATCGCGCACGACTCGTGGTCCAACGTGGGACAGGGACGCTGGGTCGCCGACCCGACCGGACCGACGAAGGTGCTCTATGACGTGGCGAACGTCGCGGCGCGGAACTTCAAGGTCATCGCGAACACCGGCTCGCTCGCGGCGTTCCGGGGGCCCGGATACGTGGAGGGGACGTTCGCTCTCGAGTCGGCGATCGACGAGGTCGCCGTCAAGGCGGGAGTGGACCCGCTCGAGCTGCGCCGCCGCCACGCGGCGGGTACGACAGACCCCGTGAGCGGCCTGCCCTACTCGCTCAAGCGGCTCATCGATTGCTACGACATCGGTGCCAAGGAGATCGGCTGGTCGAAGCGGAAGCCGACGGGCCTTCGCGGATCGGCGCCGGGCCTGCGGCGCGGCTTGGGCATGGCCTCGCAGATCTGGGGCGGCGCTGGGCTGCCGCCGGCGTATGCCACGGTGCACCTCAGCCCGGACGGGACGGCCGTCGTGCGCATCGGCACGCAGGACATAGGGACGGGGACCAGGACCGTCATTGCGCAGGTCTGCGCCGAAGAGCTGGGGATCGACGTTGCCGCCGTCCGCGTGGACATCGGCGATACCGACTCGCCGTACGCGCCCATCTCGGCCGGCTCGGTGACGGTCAACTCCATCGCGCCCGCCGTGCGCCTCGCCGCACGCGACGCGCGCCAGCAGCTGCTCGATATCGCGAGCGGGATCATGGAGGTCCCGGCCGCGGAGCTGCGCATGGAGCGCGGGTCGATCGGCGCGCGCGGGGCGCTGCGGACGATAGCGAAGGTGTTCGAGGACCTGCCGAACTACACCGTCATCGGCAAGGGCTCTCGCCTGCCGAACCCGGAGGACAAGTCGCTGAAGCTCTTCGGGGCGCACTTCGCCGATGTCGAGGTCGATCCTCGCAGCGGCGAGGTCTTCGTGCGCAAGATCGTGGCCGTCCACGACATCGGCCGGGTCATCAACCCGCTCACGGCGCGGTCGCAGGTCGAGGGCGGCGTGATCCAGGCGCTCGGCTTCGCTCTCACCGAAGAGCGCGTGATCGACCGCGGCACGGGCCACGTGCTCAACACGGGCCTCGAGACCTACAAGGTGCCGACGGTGAAGGACGTGCCCGAGATCGTCACGCGCTTCATCGACGTCCCCGATGTCCACGCCAACAACACCGGCGCTAAGGGGCTGGGGGAGCCGCCCATCATCCCGACCGCCGCCGCGATCGCGAATGCGGTGGCCAACGCGACCGGCGTGCGCTTTCGCAGCCTTCCGCTCACGCGCAAGCGGGTGCTCGACACGCTGGCCAGCGCGGCCGCCCGGTGAAGCCGTTCGAGTACGCGCGTCCTGGGACCGTGGCCGAAGCCGCACGTGCGCTTGGTCGCGGCGCGGCCGCGATCGCCGGCGGCACGGATCTGCTCGGCCTGATGAAGGGCGGCATCGCCGCGCCGGAGCGTCTGGTCGACCTCACCCGCATCGACGGCCTGCGCGGCTGGTCCCGCGAGCGCGGCGCGGGGCTGCGCATCGGCGCCCTCACGCCGCTCGCGGATATAGAGGAGAGCGAGCAGATCGGGCGGTGGCTGCCGACCCTGCGCGAGGCCGTCGCCAGCGCCGCGACCCTGCAGCTCCGGAACATGGGGACCGTCGGCGGGAACCTGCTGCAGCGAAATCGCTGCTGGTACTTCCGCGACGAGGCCTTCCCTTGCTGGCTCAAAGGTGGGACGCGCTGCTTCGCCGCTAGCGGCGAGAACGCGCAGCACGCCGTCGTGGGCGCGGAGGAGTGCGTGACGGTGGCGCCGTCGGACCTCGCGCCCGCGCTGATCGCGCACGACGCGCAGGTCTCGCTCGCAGGTGCGAAGGGAGCGCGATCCCTCCCGCTGGCCGATCTGTATGTGCGGCCCTCCGGCGCCGCCCGGTACGAGCACAGCATCCGCGCCGGCGAGATCCTGACCCACGTACAGGTACCCGAGGCGGGTCTGCAGCGCCGCGGCGTGTACGAGAAGGCGATGGACCGAAAGACCTGGACGTTCGCGCTGGTGTCCGTCGCCGTCGCCGCGCGCGTGCGCGAGGGGAAGCTGCGCGATGTGCGGATCGTCCTCGGCGGCGTCGCCGCCGTGCCGTGGCGCGCCGAGGTGGCCGAGTCCATCGCTACGGGTGAGACGCTCGACGAGCGCCTCGCGCAACGCGCGGCAGAGTCGGTGCTCACCGACGCACAGCCCCTGCGCGACAACGCCTACAAGGTCCCGCTGGCGCGCGAGCTCGTGCGCCGCGCGCTGATGCGGCTCGTAGCGGCCTAGCGTGCGCGACCGCGATCTCGCGGTCCTGCTCCAGCGGAACGAGACCGCGGCTGGGGCCACGTTCTTCACCTGCGATCCCCTGTCGGTGAAGCGCCTCGGGATCGTTGCCAGCCGTCGCGATGGGATCCTCCGGTTGTCCTGTCGTGAGGCGCCCATCAGCCTGCTCCATCGCGCCATCGGCATGGGCACCCTCGGGCCGGCCACATCCGCGGCCATCGACGAAGTCCTGCGGCACTACGACGGGCTCGGCCTCCCGCCGCGGATCGAGGTCGCCGAAGGGATCGCGCCGCGCTCGCTCGCGCGGCTCCTCGAGCGCCGTGGTCTCCGCGCCGAGGAGTCGGTGCATCACATCCATGTCCTCGAGACCGACCGCGCGCCTGACGCGCCGTCGATCCCCGGTCTGCGCGTCGATGCCGTCACGGCCCGTACCGCCGCGGAGTTCGGCCGGCTCATCCGCGCCGGGTTCGAGGTGGTTGGGCCCGTTGCGGACTTCTTCGACCGCGCGTCCGCCGTCGCGGCGCGAACGATGCCGGCTCGTACGGTCGCGTCACTCATCGTGCGCATCGATGGGACGGCCGCGGGTACCGGAGTGCTGTGGTGCTCGCCGCGCGTAGGTGGCCTCTACTCGGGGAGCGTCCTCACGGCGTTCCGCGGTCGCGGCATCCAGCTGGCGCTCATCGCCGAACGGGTGCGGTTGGGCATCGAGCGGAGGCGGCGCATCTTCACGTCGCAGACGTCGGGTGACGACGCGTCGGCCCACAACCTCCGCGACATGGGCTTCCGGTTGCTCTACCGCTCCTTGTTCTTCACGCGGCCCTAGCCCCGCGCCGCAGGCCGCGCTTCGACGGCCAGCCGCCTTCGGGTGCCTCGCCGCGCTCGAGCGCCAGTAGCCGTCGCTTCGCGTCGAGGCCGCCCGCGTATCCACCGAGCGATCCGTCCGTAGCGACCACGCGGTGGCAGGGGACGACGATCGGGATCGGGTTCCAGCTGAGCGCGCCGCCAGCGGCGCGCGAGGCCCGCTCGTTCCCCGCGCGCTTCGCGACGGCCGCGTACGTCGTGACCTTTCCATAGGGCACGCGTGCGGTCGCGCGCAGGATCGCGCGGTAGAACGGCGTGAGGCCCGTCAGGTCGGCGGCGACGTCGAACTCGCGCCGCTTGCCCGCGAAGTACTGCTCGAGCTCGCGGGCCAGCGCGTCCGTCCGCTTGCGGTCGGGGACGATCCCAGGACCGAAGACGGCTACCAGGCGGCGCAGCTCGCGCGCATCGGGCTCCTGGCCGTACGAGATCGTGGCAACCCCGCGAGGGCCAACGGCTGCCCAAAGCGGTCCCAGCGGCGAGTCGAGCACGCTGTACCCGATCGTCACGAGCTGCTCTCGCCTCGCGCGGTCGATGAGCCGCTCTCGCGCGTCCGCGACGATATCCGGCGATCCTGCGTTCATCGGAGGGCTGCCCTCACTTTCTTCGTGGCTTCCGAAACGCGCGTCCGCGCGGCCTCTTGGCTGCAGTCGAGCGCGACCGCGACCTCGCGGTACGGGCGCCCCTCGACGGTCCGCATCACGAACGCGGCGCGCTGCCCGGCCGGCAGTTCGCGGATCGCGCTCGCGAGATCGATCAGGGTCACGCCATCGCGGTCCGGCGCCGCCAGACGCAAGTCATCCACCGAGACCGTCGGCCGGCGCCGGCGATCCCGGTCGATGGCCTTGTTGGTGGCGATCTTGTAGAGCCAGGCGCGCTCGTGGTCGCGTCGCGGAGGCGGCCAGCCGCGGAACGCCGCGAGGAACGTCTCCTGGTAGAGGTCGTCCGCGTCTTCACGCCTGCCGGTGAGCCGCAGCGCGTACGCGAAGATCTCGCGCTCGTGCCTCTCCAGCAGCTCGCCGAAGGTCTTTGCCGGCTCCTTCACGACCTCACGCTACTTGTACAACGCGGGTCTTCACCCAGATGTGAGCCTTGGCATGCCCCCTGCGCAGTAGCCCGCGGAGGTGACGCCATGAAGCAGCCCGACAGCGACATCCAGTTCGAGGCCGAGAAGACGAGCGCGATCGCGATGCCCGAGCCTGGCGACACGGAGACCGAGAAGGTGGAGCGCGTTCAGCAGGAGCGCGAGGTCGAGCGGGATGAAGGCATGACGCCGGAGGTCCGCGGGTCATCCGCGGCGCCCAGCGACCGTCCCGAGAACCGGCCTCCGCACCCGCAGGACGTGAACGAGATCGCCGAATAGCCCGAACCCGGACTGCCGCGAGAGGCCGATACTCGCGGTGTGCGGATCGACGTCCACACGCACCACTACCCGGATGAGTTCTTCAAGCTCATCGAGCGCAGCGGCTCCGCGTTCTCGTTCGGCACGGACCCGACCGGGCGGCGGATCATCAAGTACCGCGGCGCCCGCTTCTTTGGCATCACGCCCCCGATGACCGATCTCGCCAAGCGACTCGCGGACATGGACCGCGTGGGTATCGACGTGGCGGTCCTCTCGCTGTCGACGCCGAACGTGTACTTCGCGGAGCCCGTTGCCCAGCCCGGCGTCGCGCGCCTCGTGAATGACGCCTACGCGGAGGCGATCGCGAAGCACCCGTCACGGCTCAAGGGCTTTGCCTCCCTTCCTATGGACGACGCCGACGCGGCTGTTCGTGAGCTCCACCGCGCGATCGACGAGCTGCGCCTGAACGGCGTGATCCTGCTGAGCAACATCAATGGCCGCGCGCTGACCGATCCGCGCTACCGGCCCGTCCTCGAGGAGGCGCACCGCATGGGCGTGTGCGTCTTCATCCATCCCATGATCCCAGCGGCCGCGGAGCCATTCTCGGAGTTCGTGCTGGGGCCGATCATCGGGTTCCCGGCCGACACGACCCTGGCGGTCGCGAAGCTGTGCTTCAGCGGGCTCCTGCGAGACCTGTCGGGTATCCGCTGGATCATCGGCCACCTCGGTGGCGCGGTCCCGTACCTGATGGAGCGGATGGACAACGGCTTCCGCGACTTCGCCGAGTGCCGCGCCAACATCGACGAGCTCCCCAGCACGTACCTCAAGCGCCTGCACTTCGACACGGTCTCGTTCAGCCAGCCGGCGCTTCAGTACGTGCGCGGCCTCGTCGGGGCCGATCACATGCTGATGGGCAGCGACTACCCGCACCTGCTCGGCTCGATCGAGCGAGCAGTGAGCTCGATCGATGAGCTTGACGCACCTCAGGCAGAGCGGGACGCGATCTTCAGCGGGAACGCTCTGCGGATCCTGAACAACGCGAGCGCGCCCGTCGTCTAGGAGCGGTCTGCCCCGCGCGCCACGGCGCGCTCGTAGATGTCGCCTGACAGGCGCAACGGCTTGGCGCTGCCGCCGAACCTCTCGGCGGACAGCTCGGCCATGATCGATAGCGCGATCTCCGCGGGCGTCCGGCCACCGAGGTCGAGGCCGATCGGGGCCCGCACGGCGCGGATGCGGTCCTCGGGCACACCCTCGTCGCGGAGCATCCGCTCGATGAGGATCGTCTTGCGCTTGCTGCCCAGCAGACCGACGTAGCGCGACGGCGTCTTCACCGCGGCGCGCAGGCAGTGCGAGTCCAGCTTGTGCCCGCGCGTCGCGACCACGATGAAAGTGTTCCAGCCGATGGGCATCGTCGAGAGCGCCTCGACCATGTCCGCGCACATCACCTCGACGCCCTCAGGGAAGCGCTCACGCGTCGCGAACTCCGGGCGGTCCTCGATCACCGTGACCTCGTAGTCGAGCTGCGAGGCCATCCGAGCGAGCGCGAGACCGACGTGACCGCCGCCGACGACGACCAGGCGTGGCTTCGCAAGCACCGGCTCCACGAGCAGCTCCGTGTCATCGCCGAGGGCGACGACACGCGCGGTCCCCTGACGCAGCGCGTCGCCTGCGAGCTCGCGAGCTCGTTCGTCGAGTGCTGCATCGCCGAGCGTGCCGCCGGAGCGCCCGTCGGTCTCGACGAACAGCTTCCCGATCGGCTCGAATTCGCGCCCGCTCTTTCGAAGCAGCGTCGCGAGCGCCACGGGCTTGCCGCCGCCTGACGCCGCGAGCAGGTCGCCCAGCAGCTCGCGATCGCCGACCTTCAGTGCGCGCTCGCCCGGCTCGATCGAGATCCACATCGTCCCGCCGCAGACGAGGCCGGTGTCCCACGCCAGCTCTTCCGTGAGCTCGTACTCGCGCAGCGACCCGCGGCCCGACCCGAGCACTACTCGCGCTTCGGCGAAGGCGTCGCCCTCGACACAGCCACCGCCGAGGGTGCCGGCGATGCGGCCGAGATCGTCGACGATCATCTTCGCGCCGACCACCTGCGGCGTGGAGCCGACCGTGCGCACCACCGTGCACACGGCGTAGGGACGGCCCTCGCGCTCGAGCTGCGCCATGCGCTCGTAGATCTCCCTCATGGGGCGGGCTCCGCCAGGTCCGACGGCTTGTCCACGTCTCTCAGCACCCCTCGATCGTAGACGTCGAGGTCCACACGGTCGCTGGCATGCGCGCGCAGGATGTCGTGGAGCGTCGCGCCATCCGCCGCACGCAGGATCTCGTCACGTAGTGATCCCGGGATCACGACCGGATGCCCGCGCTTGCCGTCGAAACGGGGCGACAGGATCCCGCCGCGTGTCGCCTGCTCCCGGAGCAGGTTCGACACGGTCGCTGGGTCGACGTACGGCATGTCGCCGGGCAGCACGAGGATCGGGTCGCCGCTGGCCTCGCGCAGTCCCGCCTGGATGGACGAGAGCATCCCGCGCTCGGGCTTCTTGTTCGTGGCGACCCGTACGCCCCGCGCGTCGAGCGCGGGAACGCCATTCCTGATGTCGGCCGCGTCGGGTCCGAGAACGACGACAACGCGGTCGACCCCGCCATCCAGTAGCGAGCGGATCGTCCGCTCGAGCAGGACATCCCCACCGACGCTCGCGAGGAGCTTCGCGCCGCCGAAGCGCTCGGCCGCGCCTGCCGCGGGAACGATCGCGACCGATGCCATGTCTTACGCCGCGCTTGCCGCGGCGCCGTCGCGCAGCTCGCGGAGAGCACGTGTCGCGAAGACCGAGACCGTGCGCTTGCGCTGCGCGATGGTGCTCGAGGTGTTGTCCATCGGCCGCGCCGCCTTGAATGCCGCCTCGGCGGCCGCGGCGATCGCATCGTCGTCCATGCGCGACCCGACCAGCGCCGCACGCGCGGCATCCACGAGCACCGGCCTCGATGAGACGGCTGTCAGTGCGATCCGCGCGTCGGCCACCACCGCGCCGTCCATGCGCACGGCGGCCGCGAGACCGACGATGGGGAAGTCGAACGAGTTGCGGTCGCGCGCCTTGAGGTAGGTGCTCTTCCATCCAGTGGCGGCCGGCAGGAGGATCTCGCTGACGATCTCGTCGCGCCGGATCGTCAGGTAGCGCATCCCGTCCTCCTGGTAGAGGTGGGCGATCTCGACATCCCGCGATCCATCGGCGCTACGGGTCCTGACGATCGCGCCGAGCGCCATGAGCGCGGGGACGGTATCTGCGCTTGCCACGGCGAGGCACCGCGGGCTCGACGTGGCCACGCGGCACACGACGCTCGGATGCGTCTTCATGCAGAAGCCTTCCGCGGTCCGCCAGAAGAGCGACTCGTTGTACCAGTTGCAGCGCGTGTCGAGGCACACATTGCCGCCGATCGTGCCCATGTTCCGCAGCTGCGGCGTGCTGACGAGACCGGCGGCGATCGCGAGGGCGGTGTACTGCGATCGCACCGCGGGGCTCGAGGCCACCTGGGTGAGGGTGGCTGACGCTCCGATGCGGAACGTGTCGGCCTCGGCTCGCGTCGCCACTGTGGCGTCGACCGCGCGACGCAGCGAGACGAGCACCTCGGGCGTGAACTGGCGCCGCTTCATGTTCGGGTAGAGGTCCGTGCCGCCGGCGACCATCATCACGCGAAGGCCGAGCGTTCCGAGCGCGCCGGCATCCTGCTCGTGCGCGCCCAGATCGCGGAGCATCCGCGCGGCTTCGTCGAGCGTCGCCGGCATCTCCATGCGGAAGCGCGGCAGGCGCAGCACTAGCGCTTCCGTTCGCGGGCCGCGGGCGTCGCCTGCAGACGCCGCAGAGCGGCACGGGACCCGTCGCCACGCGAGCCCAGGCCGTCTGGACCGACGCGGTGCTTCTGCTTCTCGAGCGCGTCGAGCACCTTGGCCGCGGTGATGGGCGTCTCGTCGAAGCGCACCCCGATCGCGTCGTAGACGGCGTTGGCGATCGCTGGGATCACCGGGTTGAGCGGACCCTCGCCCGCTTCCTTCGCTCCGAAAGGCCCCTCGGCGTCGATCGTCTCGACGATGATGGCGCGGAGCTCCGGCGTGTCGAGGGAGGTGGGCAGCTTGTACTCGAGCAGGGACGGCTTCTTGTGCAGTCCGCCGCGGAACACCTGCTCCTCCGCGATCGCTTCGCCGTATCCCATGTAGGCCGAGCCTTCGATCTGACCCTCGACGCTGGGCGGATTGATCGCCCTGCCGCAGTCGTGCGCGGTGGTGATGCGATCGACAGTGACGACGCCCGTCTCGAGGTCGACGCTCACCTCGGCGACCGACGCCTGGTAGGAGTAGGCCGGGCTTGGGCCGACGCCTGCGCCTCTGTACTCACCGCGGATGCCCTGTGGCGGCTTGTACGAGCCGACCGATACGAGCGTCCCGTGCTTCGACTCGGCGAGGACGACGGCCTCTGTGAACGAGAGGCTCTTCGATGGATCAGCGAGGTCGTAGACCTTCCGGTACGCGAGGGCCACGCGCTCTACTGGCACGCCGAGCTTCGCGGCCCCGACCTCGGCGATCTGCGCGCGCAGCTTGCCCGCCGCTTCCTTCACGGCGTTCCCGGCCATGAAGGTGACACGGCTCGAGTAGGAGCCCAGGTCCACCGGCGCCAGCGATGTGTCGCCGGACACGACGTGCACGTCCTCGGGGAGCACACCAAGCTCCTCGGCGGCGCACGTCGCGAGGACCATGTCCGAGCCCTGGCCGATCTCCGCGGTCCCGCAGTACACGGTGACGCCGCCGCCGCGGTCGATCTTCACCGACGCGCCGGAGTGCGGCATCTCGTTCCAGTAGATGGGCAGTCCCGCGCCCGAGATGTACGCGCTGCCGGCGACGCCGACGCCCTTGCCGCGGACCAGGCGGCCGTGCTTCTCGCTGAAGCGCGTCTCGCGCTGCAGCTCATCGAGGCACTGGCCCAGGCCCATGGTGGTGATGCGCAGCTCGTTCACGGTCTTGCTGTTCGCGGGCTGAAGGATCCGCTTGCGGTAGGCGATCGGGTCGAGCCCGAGATCGCTCGCGATCGCGTCGAGCTGGGACTCGAGCGCGAAGCGCGGCTGAGTCGTGCCGTGCCCGCGCTTCGGACCGCAAGGCGGCTTATTGGTGTACACGCGAACGCCGTCGAACTTGTACGCCGGTATCCGGTACGTGACGGTCATCAGCGCGCCCGTGTAATAGGTGGTGGCGATCCCGTAGGAGGCGTATGCGCCCCCATCGAGGTAGCTCTCGAAGTGCACGGCGGTGATCTCGCCGTCCTTCTTCACACCTGTGCGCAGGTGCATGAGCACCGGATGGCGGCCGCGGTGCGCGTAGAAGACCTCCTCGCGGTCGAGTGTGAACTTGACCGGGCGCCTCGTGCGCATGGAGAGGAGGCAGGCGGCGAACTCGTGCGCGAACGGGTCGCTCTTTCCGCCGAACGCGCCGCCGTTGGGCGTGGCGATGACGCGGATGCGCGACCTCGGCACGCCGAGGACCTTCTCGAGCTCGCGGTGCAGGTAGTGGGGGACCTGCGTGCAGGTCCAGAGCGTGAGCTTGCCGTCGCCGTCGTACGACGCGACCGATGAGTGCGTCTCGATGGGCGCGTGCGTGGTGCCCTCGAAGAAGTACCAGTCGTCGCGGGTGTGCTCCGCCTCGGCGAAGCCGCCGGCGATGTCGCCGAACTCGAGGTGCACTTCCTTGAAGATGTTGGCCGGCCGGCCGGAGGCCTCGTGGATCTTGACGTCCTCGCGCTCGAGTGCCTCCTCGATCGTGAGGATCGGCTCGAGCGGCTCGTACTCGACGTCGATCAGCTCGAGCGCGTCGAACGCCGCGTCCTCGTCCACGGCCGCTACGGCCGCGACCGGCTCGCCGATGTAGCGCACCTTGCCCAACGCGAGCGCCGTCTCGTCCTGTGTGGAGGGCATGATCCCCATCAGCTCCGGCATGTCCTCGCCGGTGCAGATCGCGATGACGCCCGGGTGCGCGAGCGCGCGACTGACATCGATGCGCTTGATACGCGCATGCGCTTGCGTCGAGCGCAGCAGGCGTCCGTAAAGCATCCGCGGAAGGAAGATGTCGTCGGCGTACTTCGCGGTCCCGGTGAGGTGGCCCCACACGTTGACCTTGGGGAGCCGTTTTCCGACAACTGACAACTCGCTCACGTGCGCATCCGAGTCGCGGCCTTGTCGATGGCCTCGTAGATCGCGGTGTACCCGGTGCAGCGGCACAGGTTCCCGGCGATCGCCTCGGCCATCTCCTTGCGTGAGGGCGTCGTGTTCCCATCGAGCAGCGCCTTGGCCGACATCAGGATCCCCGGCGTGCAGTAGCCGCACTGCGCGGCGGCCTCCTCCGCGAACGCGGTCTGCAGCGGGTGGAGCTCGGGCCCTCGCGCAAGCCCTTCGACCGTCGTGATCTCGGCGCTCTCATTGAGCTCGATCGGCAGAGTGAGGCACGAGAGCACCGGCACGCCGTCGATGAGGACGGTGCAGGCGCCGCACTCGCCGAGCTCGCAGCCGTGCTTGGTGCCTGTCAGGCCCATCTCCTCGCGCAGCACCTCGAGGAGCGTGTGGTGCGGCTCCGCGGCGACGGTGTGGGGCTCGCCGTTGACCCTCAGGCTCAGGAGCCTTTTCGGCACGCCTCCACCCTAGACTGGCCTAAGGGAAGTGGTGAGAACGGATATCGCGGCGATGGCCAGCGCGCTTCGTGATGCCTTCGCGTCCGCGGGCCCCGAGGTCGAGGAGCGTCGCACCGGGACCGGCCGCGCCTTCCTGGTGAGCGGCCGGGTCATAGGCCAGGTCGACGAGGGATCGGGATCACTCCGCGTGAAGATGTGGCTCGTCGCCGGCGACCGGTCCGCCGTCGCGCGGCGGCCGACGTTCGATCCTCAGAGTGGCTGGATGGTCGTGGCCTCCGACGACGACGTCGGTCTCGTGCGCGAGCTCGCCCCCGGTGCGTACCGCGCGGC
>CAZTAI010000017.1:0-16133 GCA_964611555.1 uncultured Chloroflexota bacterium
TAGGGCTGCTGCTGGAACACGGTGTCCGACATCGCGTCGTCGAAGTACAGCTGCGACGTGAACTCCTCCGACCCCGAGCGGATCTTGAAGTGGATGTGGACGGTGCGGCCCGGGTACCAGCCGGGATAGACCGTGGTGAACGAGGCCCTCCCGCTCGAGTCGGTCTCCTGGTGTCCGCGCAGGAACTTCGCTCTCGAGCCGGCGACGTCCGAGTAGACGCCGAGCGCGTCGCACTGCCACAGGTCGACGATGGCCCCGGGCAGTGCAGCGCAGGAGCCGCCGCTGACACGAAGCACGTTGAAGGTGAGCGAGAGCGGGGCGCCCTGGCTGACGGCGCCGGAAGACGGGTCGGGCCGGATGTCGGAGCGCTCGAGGTCCTCATCCACGTAGTACGGGCCCTCGGTCTGTTCCGGCCGCACCACGCACGCGGGTAGCGCGACGCTCCCAGCGGGACTCGCGGCCGCGCTCGCGGTGCTCGCCGCGCCTGGTGCGGCCGTGGCGGCCGGGCTGCCTGTGGGCGCAAGGGCCTGTGGTGCGCACGCGGCAAGAAGCACGCTGCTGCCCATGAGCCCGAGGATCTCGCGCCGGCTGAGGACCCGTCCTATCTGAACGTCGTCGCTGTCCACGGCGCACAGCACAACACCGATGAGCGTCGCGTGCATGAGATCGGGCTAAGGCCCGATGCGAAGGCCTGCTAGGTGCCAGCCATCTCCCCCACCAGCGGCCCGAGATCCTCGACGTTCGGCCCGCGCAGACAGAAGTACGTGAACCCGAGCTGGCGCATCTCGAGCACGCGCCTGCGCACGTCGTCGACGCTTCCGATCACGCGGTAGGCGGACCCAGTGATCTGATCGGCCGGACGGTCGAGCTGCTTCGCGAGGTCCCGCACCGTCGCCTCGGGGTCGTCCGTGAGCGTGACGTCCAGGAACATCGAGAGTTCGACCTCCGAGAAACGCTCGCCTGCCGCCTCGCGGACGATGGCGACCTTCTCGGTCGAAGCGGCAGCGGTCACCTCGTGCTGTTCGCGGATCTTCCCCTCGCCGCTGAACATCGGCACGATCCCGACGATGTCCGCCTCACGGCCAGCGAAGGAGAGGATCTCGCGACCGCCGCCCGCGATCTGGATCGGCGGATGTGGCTTCTGGACCGCGGCGGGCGCGATCTGCGCCTCCTTCATCCTGTAGTAGCGGCCCTCGTGAGTGACCTTCTCCTCGGTGAAGAGCCGCTTCATCAGGGTCACCGACTCCGCGAGCCGATCCACGCGCACGCGACCGCGGTCATAGGGGATCCCGAGGCTCTCGTAGTCGCGTGTCGCCCAGCCCGCGCCCAGGCCGATCTCGGCGCGGCCGTCTGAGACCAGGTCGAGGGTGGCGAACTCGCGGGCGAGGAGGAGCGGGTTACGGAAGTCGTTCGCGATCACGAGCGTGCCGACGCGGAGCTTCGTGGTCGCCACCGCCGCGGCCGTCAGCGCCGGGAACACCGACCAGAGCTGGGTGCCGATGACGTGATCGGGGATCAGTAGCGCGGAGTAGCCGAAGGCCTCGAGGCGGCGCGCCCGGTCCATCCACTCGGCGCCGCTCTTGGCGGCGCCGGCCTGGGTGGAGAAACGGAGCGCCCGGGCCATGCCCGGAGCATGGCACGACCTCTGCATGCTTGGTCGGCCCAATGCATCTGCCATTCGGCGCCGCGACACACCAGGTCGCGCAGCACTCGGAGCTGCCGGAGGTCGTCCCGATCGAGGCTCTGAGCGCGAGCGCCCTCGACGCCGCCGCCCGCGAGATCGCCGAAGAGGCGGGCGCGTCGGTCCGCTAGTTCTCGGCCCACAGGTCACGTGCCAGTGAGGGCCCTGTACTCCTCCGGGAAGTACGCCTTCGCCTGCAGCGAGAAGAGCTCCGCGTACCGGCCACCGATGCGCATGAGCTCGTCATGCGTTCCCTCCTCCACGATCTGACCCTCGTGCAGGACGTAGATCCGATCCGCTGAGCGCACGCTCGAGAAGCGATGCGAGATGAGCAGCACGGAGCGCTCGCGGAAGAGCTCGCGCATGCGCTCGAAGAGATCGTGCTCCGCGCGCGCGTCGAGCGCCGCGGTCGGCTCATCCAGGATCACCAGCGGGGCGTCGCGGAAGAACGCGCGCGCGAGCGCGATCCGCTGCCACTGCCCGATCGAGATGTCCTTGCCCCCGAGGAACATGGGGCCAAGGACGGTGTCGTAGCCGGTCGCCCACTCGCGGATGAAGCTGTCCGCACCGCTGCGGACGCCGGCCTGGACGATCCCCTCGATGTCTTCGATCCGCTCGACGCGGCCCAAGCCGATGTTCTCTTTGACCGTCAGCATGAAGCGCGCGAAGTCCTGGAAGACGACCGTGACCTGGTCATGTAGCCAGTCCGGGTCGAGGGTCGTCACGTCCGTCCCGTCCCAGAGGACCTGTCCGGTGTCGGGGCGGTAAAGGCCCGACAGCACCTTCGCCAGCGTGGTCTTGCCCGATCCGTTCTCGCCGACCAGCGCCACGATCTCGCCGGCGTCGATGTGCATCGAGATGTCGCGCAGGGCCGGGCGCGACGGCTCGCCCGGTCGCGGGGTCCCGGCCGCCGGCGGTGGCCCGCTCATGGCCATGATCTCGAAGGTCGGCCCACCGCCTGACGCGAGGGGCGAGCCCTGGAGCGCGGCGGCTGCCCCATCGCGGCGCATGCGGCCCGCTGGACGCTCCGGCGCGACCGTGCTCGGGTACGTGAAGCGCACGTGCCGGAGATCGATCCGGCGGAACCGCTCCGGACCCCGCGGCAGTCCCTGCGGGCGGCGCAGCGACGGGAGCAGCGCGAGGAAAGACTCCGCGTCGTAGAGGAACAGGCTCGACTCGTAGAGATCGCGCAGCGACCCGACGAGCCCGCCGATCTGACCGCGCATTTGCCCGACGGCGGCCGCGGCCGCGCCCGCCTCCGGGATGCCCAGCCGTCCCGTCACGGTGAAGTACGCGAGCGCGCCGTACGCGCCCGCGGTCATGACGGCCGAGCCGAGGCTGCCCACGAAGCTGATGCGCGTCCGGTCGCGGAGGTGCTTGATCAGGCGCGCGACCCGCTCGTCGGAGAGGCGCTCGTATAGCCCGCGCAGGTAGCTGGTCAGGCCGAAGGCGCGGACCTCCTTGGCGATGTCGCGCGCCGTGAACAGGCTCATGACGTACCCGCGCTTGCGGTCGTCGGGCGTCATCTCCCACATGAACCGATAGACGGCGCGGCTGATCGCCATGTTCGCGAGCCAAGCTGGCAGTGCGCCGGCGACGACGATCACGAGGAGCAGCGGCGCGAGGAGATAGAGGGCGATCCCAACGCCGGCGATGGCCGACAAGCTGCCGATCATCCGCACGGTGTTGAAGACCACCTGGAAGAGCCGCTGCATCGCGAACTGCGCGCGCTGCATCCGGTCCTGGAACACAGGAGTGTCGAACTCGCGCATCTCGACCTGGGACGCGACGTCGACGATCCGCAGCGCCGCGCGCCGCTGGACGAGCTCGCTCAACACCTGCTGCTGCTGGGTCTGGTAGAGGCCGATGAATTGCTGGCCGGCCTCGAGCACGACCATGGCGACGAGCTGGATCACGAGCGGCGACGGATCCGCCGACACCGTCGGATCCAGCACCGCCGCGATCAGGTTGCGCGTGATCAGCAGCTGGATGCCGACACTCAGGCCGCTGACGATCTGAAGGACCACGGTCTGCGAGAAGCGGCGCGGGTCGGCGGCCCAAACGAGCCCGAACGCGGTGCGGAACAGGCGCGGCAGGTTCCGGAACCCGCCGTGCTCGCGTGGCACCTCGGGACGCGGCGGCCGGCCACCCGAACCACCACCCATGAAGATCATCGAGAAAGCGTACGCGCGCGGGCTGGCCGAGAATGCGTCGCGTGGCAGAGCTCAGTGCGGGCGATGCGGCGCCGGTCTTCGATCTCCTGGACGACGGCGGCAAGCGCGTCACGCTGGACGCCCTGCGCCAGGGGAAGCTCGTCCTCTACTTCTTCCCGAAGGCCGATACCGGCGGCTGAACGGTCGAGGCTCTTCAGTTCGAAGAGCGCCGGGCGGACTTCGACGCCAAGGGAGTGCGCATCGTCGGGATGTCGCCGGATCCGGTCGAGGCTCTCCGCGCGTTCCAGGACAAGTACGCGCTCCACTTCACGCTCCTGAGCGACCCCGACCACTCCACGCTCGACGCGTACGGCGCGTGGGGCGAGAGGCCCGGCCGCGGGCCCGGCGTGATCCGATCGACCCTGCTCATCGGCCCGGACGGCCGCATCGCGCGAGCCTGGTATGGAGTAAAGGCCGACGGCCATGCCGCTGAGGTCCTAGAGGCGGTCTAGGCGCGCGAGCGAGGACCCGGCGCGAAGAGCGAACAAACAGCGGCCCCATGCCAAGCTCGGCATGGGGCCGCGCACGCGGAGAGGAAGGAAGGGTGACTAGGGGAACGGGCGCGCGGACATAGAGAGATACAAAGGTGTGGAGACGCGCGCGCGTTGACGCTGCACTGTCCGCTCCGTTCGCCTACGGGGTGAGCTGACGGGCTAGGGCCGGAGTTGCCCTGGACGACTTGTCCTTCGCCCCGGTTGTTGGTTCCCCCGCTCCCTGTGCCATCCAGGGACTCGGCACTTATTGGCACTTCGGCCCGGCGTTCTGCCGCCGGACGCCCAGACCCTACAGCATCGGCTGACGCGGAGCGTCTGCCGTGATGTACAGCCGCGGCAGCCGCGTGTCGTACCGCGCCCGTAAAGCGGGCGCCGGGTCAGTCCTCGGAGGGCGCCACCGCCGCGACCAGCGCGAGATCCTGAGGACGGACGGACTTCGGGTCGAACTTGCGGAGGCTCGCCGTCATGCGGGTCAGCGCTTCGCCGATGGGCATGGGCGGCTTCGTGTCACCGCGCTTCAGTGGGATCCAGCGGACCGGGTTGCATCGCGCGACCACCAGCTGCCGCAGGTAGGGGCTCTTGAAGCCGATCTCCTGGAGCCTCGTGACGATCTCGCCGACACGGTCGTCGATGTCCATGAGGCGCTGCGCCCACTGTTCGCGCTGCCGGAGCGCCTTTGGAAGTCCGTCATCGAGGAAGCGGTCGACCCGCCGGAGCATCGACGTATACGACGAGCCGGCGAACCGGCCGCGCTCTTCGTAGGCGACGCCGACCGTCAGGAAGTACGGCTCTTCGAAGGTCGTCGCGTGCTCGCTTTCCTTCGAGCGCGGGCTGTCCTTGGCCAGCGAGCGCGCCATCCGGATCACCTCGAGGCTCTTGTCGCGGAGGTTGTGCGCCTTCTCCGTGTTCAGCGCGAGGATCCGGTAGGCGATCGCCTCATCCGTGACCAGGAGCGCCGTGATCGAGCGCAGCCCCAGCTGCTTCGCGGCCGCGAGCCGGTGCCGCCCGTTGGGCGACCAGAACCGGTCTTCCAGGCCGGGCGTCGCGATCACCGGATCGAGGAAGAGCCCGGCCGCGCCGATCGCGGTCGCGAGACGCTGCGCGTGCGTGCGCGAGAGGTCCCTCTGGAAGGGAGTGGGCTCGACGGACTTCAGGGGAAGGCTTGCGATCATCAGCGGCGAGCCCGCGTACGGATCCTTGAATGCCGCCAGCACGGTGCCACCCGCGTCACGCACGCGCTTGGCCAGCGGTGCGACCGATGGGTCGCTTGGGTCGATCGGACTCTCGGCGGGTTGCGGGCCTCGCGGCTCGCCCGGCCCGCGCTTTCGGGTGGTCTTGCGCGTGGTCTTGCGGGTCGCCTTCGCCTTGGCGGGCATCAGCCGTGAGTGTGCGCGACGGCGTGCGGACGCGCTCGGACGCCTGTATGAACTCTGTTCATACACTTCGTCGATGTCCGTGGTCGAGGAGAGAGAGGCGCCCGAGCCGCTCGCGCCGGAGCAGGACTCGTTCTCGTGGCGCGCGGTCCTCGAGATCGTCCAGGCGCTGGCGCTCGCCGTGATCATCTCGGTCTTCCTGAACCTCTTCGTGGTCCAGGTCACCGAGGTCCGCCAGCGCAGCATGGAGCCGACCCTCTTCCAGTCCGACCGGGTGCTGGTCAGCAAGGTCGACTACCGGGTCGGGTCACCGGAGCGCGGCGACATCGTGGTCTTCGACCCGACTTCGGACACGGCCATCCCGTTCGTGAAGAGGATCGTCGCGATCGGCGGCGACGTTGTGGAGCTGCGCGACGGCCGGCTCTTCGTGAACGGCGAGCCGAGCGATATCCCGGAGGCCGTCGGCGACACGCTCCCGCAGTCGCCGCAGCTCGTGTATCCCTTCACGGTCCCCGAGGGCGAGTTCTTCGCCATGGGCGACAACCGCCAGGCATCCTCGGACTCGCGATCGTTCGGTTCGCAGCCCAACGCTCAGATCATCGGGAAGGTGATCCTGCGCTTCTGGCCGCTCGACCGGCTGCGCCTCTTCGAGTGGTGACCTTCTAGCCGATCCGGCTTCCGAGCTCCGCGGCGCCATCGGGACGCAGCAGCACCACTCGCCCGTCCGCTTCGATGGCGCCGAGCACCAGGACTTCGGATGAGAACCCGGCGATGCGGCGAGGGGGGAAGTTCGTGACGCAGACCACCAGACGGTCCACCAGCTCCTCGCGCGCGTACCAGCGCTTCACCGCCACCGACGAGCGCCGCGTGCCGTGCGGGCCGAGGTCGATGGTCAGCTTGTACGACGGGTTCCGCGCCTCGGGGAACTCCTCGACCGCGGTCACCCGTCCGACGCGCATCTCGATCTCCTGGAACTGAGTGGTCGTGACCATCTGCGCCCGTATCATCGACTTGATGGCGGACGTCTTCCACCGGCCCAGCGACTGGCGGATCGTGCCGGAGCAAAGGCTGTTCGAGGTGAAATGGGACGACGGCAACGTCTCCGAGTACGAGTGGGAGCCGATGCGCCGGTCCTGCCCCTGCGCGTACTGCTCGGGCGAGGGCGGCTACCGGGGAACGGTGAACGCCGAGACGCGGTTCACGGAGGAGCAGACCACCATGAAGGAGGTGCACCCCGTGGGCAGGTACGGGCTCACGCCGGTGTGGGGCGACGCCCATGACACCGGCATCTACACCTTCAAGATGCTCCGCCGCGCCGCCGGACTCGAATGAAGCTCTTCCAGAAGAAGCCACCGCTTCCCGAGGAGATCCAGAAGCGCGTCCCGCCCGGCCAGTACCTCACCGAGAAGTGGCCGGTGCTGCACTACGGCACCGTTCCCGGGTTCGACCCGAAGCGCTGGGACTTCCGCGTATGGGGCTGCGTCGAGAACGAGGTGCGCCTCACGTGGGAGGAGTTCCAGAACCTGGACCAGACGCTCGTTCAGGCGGACATGCACTGCGTCACCACTTGGTCACGGCTGGACCAGAAGTGGGAGGGCATCCCTTTCAAGAAGATCGTCGAGCTGGCGAAGACGCTGCCCGACGCCAAGTTCGTCATCTCCCACTGCGAGCAGGGCTTCACTGCGAACGTGCCGATCGAGGCGACGCAGGATGACGACGTGCTCATCGCGCTGCGCGCGAACGGCGCGGACCTAGCGCCGGAGCACGGCTATCCCGCGCGGCTGGTGATCCCGAAGCTCTACGCCTGGAAGAGCGCGAAGTGGCTGCGCGGAATCGAGTTCAGCGCGACGGACAAGCCCGGCTTCTGGGAACGGAATGGCTACAACAACAACGGCGACCCGTGGAAGGAACAGCGCTACTGGGGCGACAGCTGAGCTGACCGTGGCGGGCGGCGCTTAGCGGACCTTCGCCTCCGGCGCGTCCGGACCCTCGTAGTGAGCGCGGACGAACTTCACGATCCCGACGTCGTCGTACGTCGGCAGCTTCAGCTGCCACTGCCACGCGCTCAGGGCGATGCGCGCGTCGTTCATCTTCGAATACGGCTGCAGGATGATCTTGTTGAAGCCGTTCTGGCGGAGCAGCGCGACCAGGTCCTTCAGCTGATCGACCTGCTCGGCGGTCAGCGCCTTGTACGAGATCACGATCCCGCCGTGCTCGAGGTTGTGGGTGGTGACCTCGTCGGCGAGCTCGGCCTCCTTGATGCCCCAGGTCGCCGGCGCCGCGGGCGCGCCCCAGTGCTTGCCCGAGGTCGGGGGCGTCGTGCCGAAGGTCCCCTTCTGCCCGGCGGTGAGGTGAGCGTTGCCCTCGTTCTCGCTGCGGCTGCCGATCACCTCGTTGGCCGGGTCGTATTTCGGGTCGTTCAGGTCGACCGGCGGGACGCCCGGCTCGAAGAAGCCGATGGCCCGCGCGCCGACGATGAGCGCTACGACCGCGGCGAGGATCCCCAGCGTGACCCAGAGGCCGCTGCGCGACTTGCCGCGGCGCGGCGGCGGCGGACGGTGCCGCTGATGCCGCTCCTCGCGCAGCTGCTCGCGGCGCTCGCGGCGGGTGGAGGTCTCGCTCATACGCTCTCAACGATACGGGCTGCGAGAGGTCGCGGCCTGCACCATATGCTCGCGGCGTGAGCGCTCGGGTCCGCTTCGCGCCGTCGCCGACCGGCGAGATCCACATCGGCAGCGTGCGGACGATCCTCTACAACTACCTCTTCGCCAAGCAGAACGGCGGGACGCTGGTCCTGCGCATCGAGGACACCGACCAGGAGCGCTACGACCCGCGCTCGCTCCCGAGCATCTACGACGGTCTGCGCTGGCTAGGCATCGGCTGGGACGAGGGCCCGCGCGAGGGCGGTCCGTACGCGCCGTATGTCCAGTCCGAAAGGCTCGCGACGTACCAGGAGCACGCGAAGCGGCTCGTCGATAGCGGGAACGCCTACCCGTGCTTCTGCTCGAAGGAGCGGCTCGACGCGATGCGCGCCGCGCAGCAGGCGCGCAAGGAGATCACGCGCTACGACGGCCTCTGCCGCAAGATCGATGCGAAGGAAGCGGCGGACCGGGCCACGCGCGAGTCGCACACGATCAGGCTGAAGGTGCCCGACGAGGGAACGATCGCGGTCGAGGACCTCGTCCACGGTCACGTGCAGTGGCCACTGGAGGTCATCGAGGACCAGATCCTACTCAAGTCGGACGGCTTCCCTACCTACCAGCTGGCGGTGATCGTCGACGACCACCTGATGGAGATCTCTCACGTGCTCCGTGGGGAGGAGTGGCTGGCGTCGACACCGAAGCATCTCCTCGTGTATCGCGCTTTCGGCTGGGAGGTACCGCCACACGGCCACTTCCCCAGCGTTCTCGGCGCGGACGGCAAGAAGCTATCGAAGCGTCACGGCTCGACGCGCCTCGCGGAGTTCCGCGAGCAAGGCTTCCTGCCGGAGGCGCTCGTCAACTACCTCGCGCTCGTCGGCTGGGCCCCAGGCACCGAGGACGAGATCTTCTCGATGGACGACCTCATCCAGCGTTGGCGCATCGACCAGGTACAGAAGGCCGGCGGGAAGTGGGACTACGAGCGGCTGCGCTGGTTCAACGGCATCTGGATCCGCAAGCTCTCGCACGACGAGCTTTGCGAGCGCGTGCTGCCGTTCGTGCCGGCGGAGTGGGACCGGGCGGTGGTGCGGGCGACCATCCCGGTCATCCAGGAGCGCATGCAGACGCTCGTCGAAGCCAAGGAACTGATCGCCTTCCTGTTCCAGGAGGCGGCCCTCGACGCCGTGAGCCTGCTGCCGAAGGGCCGCGCACCGGACCAGGCGCGCGATGCCCTCGCGCGGGTGCGGGCCGCGATCTCCGCGGGCTCGTTCAAGCACGACGAGATCGAAGCCGCGCTCAAGAAAGTGGCGGAGGACCTGGGCTGGAAGCAAGGCGACGTGAACATGGCCGTGCGACTGGCCGTGACCGGCTCGCGCGTGGGCCCGCCCATCTACGAGTCCGTCGAGCTGCTCGGCCGGGAGCGGGCGCTGGCCCGACTCGACCGCGCCGTGGGGACGCTGGGCGGCTAGACCGCCCTAGCGGTAGCGCTCCGCGCGCACGAACAGCGCGGTGCCGACCACCATCATCACGACGAAAGCTGCGGCCATGATCGCGAGGTTCACCTCGGGCGGCGCGAGCACCGCCGGCGCGGGGTCGGTGCTCCCCCCGTAGAACACGCCGCGCACCAGATCGACCGCGTACCGCAGCGGCGAGATGCGCGAAAGGATCTCGAGATACCACGGCAGGAACACGATCGGGCTGAAGATGCCGGCCAGGAAGTACTGGGGCAGGATCACGAACGGGAAGAGCTGGTTCGCCGTGCGCTGGTTGCGGAGATTCCCGAGCAGCAGGATGCCGAAGGCGCCGCCGAAGAAGGCGACCGCCAGGCCGACCAGCACCAGGTTCAGGATCTGAGACAGCGTGAACTGGATCCCGAGGACGAACGCGAACAGCACGATGACGATCGCGATCGGTGCCGCCACGAGCGTCTCGCCGAGGATCTTGCCCAGGATGATCGAGTAGCGCGATATCGGGCTGACGAAGATCTCCTGGCTGAAGTCGTTCTCGCGGTCCTCGATCAGGGAGACGATGCCCATGGCCGTCGTCTGCCAGACGGTCATCGCGAAGACGCCGGTGAACGTGAAGGCAACGAAGTTGAAGCCCAGGCTGGTGCCCAGGTTCGCCTCCAGGCTGCCGCCGAGGGCGCCGATGAAGATCACCGGGAAGACGACCTCGCCGATGAGACGCGCGCGGTCGCGCAGCAGCTTCAGGAAGTCCCGGTTCGCCAGCATCAGGATCGCGCTCAGCTCGCCCATCACTCGGTCTGCCTCCCGATGATGTCGACGTAGGCGTCCTCGAGGGACGGCGCATGCGTCTGGAGCACCGTCAGCGGAGTCTCGATCGAGCGCAGGACCTCGTGGGCGCTCGTGCCGACGAGCTCGATCCGGAACAGCGGCGTCTCCTTGAACGTGACCGACCGAGCGCGCAGCTCATCGCGGAGACGCGCGCGGTCGTGCGCGTCCACAAGCAGGTACTGCGCAGTGAGCGCAGCCTTCACGTCCGTGGGCGAGCCCTGGGCCACGATGCGTCCGTTGTTAAGGATGCAGACGACATCGCACTCCTCGGCTTCATCGATGTAGTGCGTGGTCAGGAAGACGGTGGTGCCGCTGCGCTCGCGCGAGTCGCGCAGGTGCTCCCACAGATTGCGGCGGCTCTGAGGATCGAGGCCGGCGGTCGGCTCGTCCAGGAAGAGCACCGCGGGCCGGTGCATCAGGCTGCGGACGATCTCGAGCTTGCGCTGCATCCCGCCCGAGAGCGTCTTCACGGGCTTGCTCAGGTCGCCCTCGATCCCCAGCATCCCGGCGAGCTCGCCGACGCGGTCGCGGTATTCCTTCGGCATGAGCCGGAATGCGGGCCGCCACGGGAACATCCCGTAGAGGACAGTGTGGAAGCGCACGTTCTCCTCGGCCGTGAGGTTCTGGTCGAGGCTGCGCCTCTGGAAGATGATCCCAACTCGCCGGCGGACCTCGCTCTGTTGCGTACTGACGTCGAAGCCGGCGACACGAGCGGTGCCTCGCGTCGGCTCGAGCGTCGTCGTGAGGATCGAGATCGTGGTGGTCTTCCCCGCCCCGTTGGGGCCGAGGAGCGTGAAGAACTCTCCCTGCCCGACCGTGAACGAGATGCCCTTCACCGCGTCGGTCTCCGCGCCCTTGTATCGCTTCACGAGATCCTCGACCTCGATGACCTTGGTCTTCAGGCGCGATCGCGCGCGAGCGGCGCTGCCTCCTTCGCGGCGGCGATCGCCTCGCCCAGCGTGAAGCGGCCCATGTAGAGCGCGCGGCCGACGATGATCCCGCGGAGGCCACGGTGGCGAAGACGACCGACGGCGCGGATGTCGTCGAGCGAGCCGACGCCGCCGGAATAGATGACGTCACCGCCGAACGCCCGGGCGACCTCCTCGAGCGAGGGGAGGTCCAAACCCTGGAGCGTCCCGTCGATCGAGACATTCGTGTAGATGACCGTCGGCACTCCCATGATCGCGAGCTCCTGCACCAGCTTGGCCGCGCGGACGTCGGTCATCTCCTGCCAGCCCGCCGCCGCTACGAACCCGTTGCGAGCGTCCACGGAGACAGCGAGGCCGTCCGCGTGACGGTCGACGAGGCGGCCGATCAGCTCCGGGTCGCGGACCGCAGCGGTCCCGACGACGATGCGCGTGACGCCGGCCTCGGCGAACGCCTCGGCGGTGTCGAAATCGCGGATCCCGCCGCCCGCCTGGATCTGCACGGTGAAGCGGTTGGCGATCTGCCGGATGTGATCCAGGTTCTCGGGCCTGCCGGTCCGTGCGCCGTTCAGATCGACGATGTGGAGCCACTCGGCGCCCTCGCCCACGAGGCGCTTCGCGGCGCTGAGCGGATCGGGGGCGACATCCTCGGCGGTGGCGAAGTCACCCGCGGTCATCCGCACGCAGCGGCCGTCAAGGATGTCGATCGCGGGATAGACGATCACGCCGCTTCCGATGCTAGTCGCAGGGCGGCCAGCACACGCTCGACGGCCGCCTCGAGACCCAGGCGATCGGTGACCTCCTTCAGCTTGTCGGGATCTCGCGGGACCGCGGGCAGGTGTCCGTCGCCACCAACGACCGGGCAATCCTCGGCCATCGCGACCACGAGGCGCGCGCCGACCAGATATTCAGCGCCTCGAGCGAGCTTCGCGCGGATCGTCGGTGATAAGTCCTTCGCCGCGAGGATCCCATCGAGCGATCCGTACTTGCGCAGCAGCTCGCTCGCGGTCTTCTCCCCGATACCCGCGACGCCGGGTAGCCCATCTGAGGGGTCGCCGCGGAGGATCGCGTAGTCCATGTAGCGGTCGCCGGGGATGCGGTACTTCTCGTGGATCCAGGCCTGGTCGACCTTGGCGAGGTCGCTGACCCCGCGCAGCGTGTAGAGGACCGTGACCTTCGGGTCGCGCACCAGCGCGAAGAGGTCGCGGTCGCCCGTGACGATCTCGACCTGTCCCTCGGCCTGCTTCGCGAGCGCCGAGATGGCGTCCTCGGCCTCGAACCCCGCGGCCTGCACCGTGGAGAGACCGATGGCGTCGAGCACCTCGACGATCATGGGGATCTGCGGTTCGACCGGATCCGGGGGGTCACCTTCCTCCGCGACCCGGTGCGACTTGTACCCGGGCAGCGCGTCGACGCGCCACTGCGGCCGCCAGTCCGCGTCGAGAGCGACCCAGAGGCGAGACGGCTTGCGGTCGGGGATCAGCCGGGCGATGAAGCCGAGGAACCCGTAGACGCCGTTCGTCTCGGTCTGGCCATCGGGAGCGAGGATCGCGGGGATCGCGTGATAGGCGCGGTAGGCCAGGCTCGAGCCGTCGATCAGCAGCGTGGCGCCGGGCGCCACCTCAGGCGACTGCGGGAGCGAAGACCGTCGCGAGCGCGGCGATGAAGCGGTCGTTCTCCGCGGGCGTGCCGATGGACACACGCAGGCAGCTTTCGCAGCCCTTCCAGGGGGCCATGTCGCGGATGAGCACCCCCTGATCGAGGAAGCGCTTGTGCGCGGCGGCGGTGTCGCCGTCGATCTTGAACAGGAGGAAGTTCGCCTCGGAGGGATACGGCTCGATCCCGTGAGTGGACTTGAGCGCTCTGTAGACGCGCTCTCGCTCCGTCTTCACTTTCTCGATCCGCTCGCGGACGCTCGTCTCGTCGGCCACGATCCTCGCCGCGAGCGCGTACGTGACCACCGACACGTTGAACCCGACCTGGATCGGACGCACGGACTCGGCGAGGGCGGGGTGCAGAACGAGCACGCCCATGCGCAGGCCCGCGGCGGCGTGCACCTTCGAGAGGGTCTTGCTGATCACCAGATTCGGATGATCGGCCACCGCCGGGAGCAGCGTGCGGCCGGCGATGTCGGCGTACGCCTCGTCCACCAGGACGAGCGTCGCCGGGAAGCGCTCCGCCACGGCCAGCATCACGTCGTCCTCGATGAGCGTCCCGGTCGGGTTGTTCGGCGTGCAGAAGACGACGATCTCGGGACGCTCGCGCTCCATCGCGGCGAGAGCGCGCTCCTTCGTGAGCTTGTAGGGAAGCCCGATCATCTCGCTGGCGACGGTCCCGCCCGCGACGACCGTGAGGCGCCCGTGCAGCTCGTAGGTGGGGCGGTAAAGGAGCGTCCGCCGCCCGTGGCCGCCGAAGGTGAGGAAGAGCGAGAGGATCGCGTCGTTGCTGCCGTTGCCGAACATGAGCTGGTCGGCGCTCACCCCGTACTGCTTCGAGAGGACCTGGCGCAGGTCCACAGCCGGACCCGGGTAGCGATTGAGCATGAGCTGCTCCAGCTCGGCCTCACTGAGGTAGCGCGCCGCGGGCGTCGGCTCGGGCCACTCGTTGGCGTTGAGGCGGATCACGTTCGCCGGCGGCCGCTGCCCGTACTGCGACATGCCGCGCAGGTCTTCTCGCGGCTGGGGCATCTGGGGAGCGGTCATCCGGTCCCGATGCTACCCGCGGTCAGGTGCTCCATCCAGATCGAGTAGCCGAGCCGGTCGGAGTACTGCGGGCGGTATCGCTCGACGTTGTACTGGCGCGCGACATCCACCTTGCGTGCGCCGAGCTTCGGGTCGGGCAGCGTCGTGTGCGCGTACCGCCCATCCTGGATCGCGACCATGCGTCCGGCGACGCCGTCCTTGATCAGGTCTATCGCGATGTTCGCGAACGTCGTGCCGACCATCTGATCGAAGGCGTCCGGGTCGCCGCTGCGCAGGTCGTACGTCAGGTGGCTGACCAGGAGCTCTTCGCCCGTGCGCTTGCGGATCTCGTCGGCCAGCGCCTCGCCGACATCGGCCTTGCGACGGTGGCCGAATGCGTCGGGCTCGCCGACGTCGGGCAGCTCGCCGCCGGTCCAGCGAGCGCCCTCTGCAACGATCACGAACGCGTAGCGGCTGGGGTTGAGGCGCTTGTCCTCCACGAGCAGCGCGACCAGGCGCTCGAGGTCGAAGGGCGCTTCGGGGATGAGGCACCGCGCCGACGTGACGTACGCGGTGTGGAGCGCGCTGAAGCCGGAGTCGCGGCCGAAGATGCGGAAGATGCCGATGCGCTCGTGCGATCCGAGCGTCGTGCGCTGGCGATCGATGAGGCCCTTCGCGCGGGTGATCGCGGTCGAGAAGCCGACGCAGTACTCGGTGCCCTGGACGTCGTTGTCCATCGTCTTGGGGATGCCGATCAGCGGCACGCCTTGCTGCGCCAGCACCTGCGCGAAGCTGAGCGTGTCGTCGCCGCCGATCGCCACGAGGTGGTCGAGGCCGAGCGCCTTGATATTGTCGAGCACCAGCGGCGTGAGGTCGTAGCGTCCGTCCGCCGTCACGAAGCGGCGAGCCGCGTGCTTCGTGAGGTGGGCCGGCAGGCTGCCGGGCTTCATGCGTCTCGGGTTCGTGCGCGACGTGTGGAGGATGGTCCCACCCGTCCGGTCGATGGACCGGGTGCTGAGCCGGTCCAGCGGCCGGACGTACTCGGTGTCGAGCTCCTTGCCGATACGCACGTGCGTTAGCCCTTGCCACCCGCGCCGGATCCCGTAGACCTCGCCGCCCAGCTCCGTGTAGCGGTAGACGACGCTCTTGATGACCGAGTTCAGCCCGGGGACGTCACCGCCGCCAGTGAGGACGCCGATCCGCATGCGCCGAGTGTGCGCCACCGGGCGCTCCCGCTACTCGGCCTTCTCCTTGTGCATCCAGGGCGTGTACGTGACGCCGAGGAGGAAGCCCTCCGGCGTGAGCACGCGTGAGGTCGTCTGGCCCCACGGCTCTTCGTGCGCGGCGCGGAGCACGCGGTGGCCGGCCGCCTCGAGCTCCTTCACCGCCGCCGCGACGGCCTCTGGCGACGTCACGTCGATCTCCATCCACGCCTGCGGCGCGGGTATGTCGCTCGGCCAGGTCTTCGTTCCGAACGTGCTCTCCGCAGCCTGGCTCAGCGGCCACATGCCGAACGCCTTGACGCCCTCGAGGTCGTCGTTGGTCCAGTAGTCGGGCGCGGCTTCGGAGAGATGGATCCCGAGTCCCGCTCCCCAGAACTTCTTGCTGGCCTCGACGTCTCGCACGATCGGTCCGAATCCGGCTACGAAGCTGGGCTTCACAAGCGCCCTCCCATTGCGATCGCCCGTTAGCGGGTCAGCTCACATGCTGGCATTGCGCGAGGCGCTCATGGGACAATGGATGTCCCGCAGCACTCATTGGGGAGTGGCCAAATGGTAAGGCACCCGACTCTGGATCGGGCGATTGAAGGTTCGAGTCCTTCCTCCCCAGCA
>CAZTAI010000018.1:0-2433 GCA_964611555.1 uncultured Chloroflexota bacterium
TGGCGCTCGTCGCGGCGGCCCTCTTGATGCGGCCGCATGTTGACCTTCCTCCGGTGCCCTCCAGCCTCACGGGAAGGTGGCTCCCGTTCGCGCTGGCCATCGCGACCGCGGGCAGCCTCATCGTCGCGCGCGCCATCGACGCACCAGGCGTCCGGGCGCAGCTCCTGGCGCGTCACTTCTTCGTGTACGTCCCGGCGCTGGCGCTCTTGGTCCTCGTCTACGCGAGCGGCGGCGCCGCACTGAACGCTCAGTACGGGTCGCTCTACCTCGGGATCGCGGTGATCTTCGCGCTGAACGCGCTGCTAGCGCTCTGGCGCGTCGCGGAGCAGCTCAGCGACCGCGCTGTCGCGCTCCAGATCGCGGCCGTCGCGCTGGTCGCGTTCCTCGTCGTGCTGCCGTACGACCGCACGACCCATCTCACGGCTTCCGACGAGCCGCACTACCTGCTGATCTCACAGAGCCTCGTCCGCGACCGGGACCTCGACCTCCGCAACGACTACGCGGGCGACTACTCGGCCTTCTATCCCACGCGCCTCCCGGACACTCACGCCATCCACGTGAACTCGCGGATCTACCCGATCCGCGACCTCGGCCTCCCGGTCCTCTCGGCGTTGCCCTACGCGGCCGTCGGGCGCACGGGCCTGATGTTGCTGATGTGCCTGGTCGCCGCGGCGCTCGCCGCGCAGCTCTACCTGATGCTGCGCGATCTCCGCTTCGCGCGGCGCGTTGCGCTCCTCGCGGTCGCGACCACGGTCCTGGTGCATCCGCTACTCACGTACACGACCCAGATCTATCCGGAGCTCCTGGTCGCGCTCGCGTTCGTCACCGTGGCCCGGCTCCTTCAGGCCGGCGCTCGAACGTCGACGCGGGACCTGGCGCTCGCGAGCGCGCTGGTCGGCGCTCTCCCGGTCCTCTCCACGCGTGCCTGGCCGATCGCGGTGGGTCTCGGGCTCGTGGTGGCGTACGCGGCGCTTCGCCCGGCCTGGGCGGCGCGACGTGCGGCTGCGCCGGTCCGCCCCGCGCTGACGCGAGTGGCCGCGGCCGCGCTGCCCTTCGCGGCGATCATCCTCGCGATCTCGCCGGTGAACTGGCTGATGTTCGGCGTGTTCCTTCCGAGCGCCGGGTACTACCTGATCCGCGACCAGCAGCAGGTGCTCGCGTTCGGCCCGCACATCGGCGCTACCGGACTCTTCCTTGACCGCGTCTACGGGCTCATCCCAAGAGCGCCGGTCTACCTGCTCGGCTTCCTGGGTATCTGGGCCCTGTGGCGGCGCAGCCGCGCCGGGCACGGCCCGGAGATGGCGGCGCTCGCCCTGGGCAGCGGGCTCTCGTTCCTGTACATCGCGAACATCGCTTACTGGTGGGCGGACGGGTCCCCTCCGTCGCGCTATCTGGTGGGCGGCACGCCGCTCCTGGTCGCTGCTGTTGCGGGCGGCTGGGAGGTCGTCTTCGGCGGTGCCCGGTTCCGCGCGCCTTTGCGGTGGCTCGCGTCGGCGGCCGTGGCCCTCTCAGCCGCCGTGGCCTATCTCCTGGCGATGCATCCGAGCCACCGGTACGACGCGGTCGGTGAGATCCGCGCCACCGGCTCGAGCGGAAAGTTCTTCGACTTCCTGGAGCAGTGGGTGGAGATCGATCCCGGCCGGCTCTTCCCGTCGCTGGTGGTGCCCGATCAGAGCGCGCTCCTGCTCACGATCCCGTGGCTCGCGCTGGCCGCTGCCCTCGTGTGGGCCGGGCGCCAGAGAGTGGCCGCCTAAGCCGGTGACCTCGTCGCCACCACGACGTCCGGCAGACCCGATATCGCGCGCGAGTGCAGCCTGCGGCCGGTCCAGCCTGACTCCCGAAGCGCGTTCATGAAGTACGCGCGGTCGAAGCCCAGCTCGAGCCAGCCGAGCTGGCGCATCGACCAGAGCGACTGGCCGTCGAGGCGCAGGCCCCACGGATAGGGGAGGTCGAGGATCGGCTCGCCCACGAACAGCACCCTGCCGCCGTCGGCGACCAGGTCGTGGAGACGCCGGAGCATCAGCCGATGGTCCGTGCAGTGATGGAAGGATTCGAAGAAGAGCACCACGTCGGACCGCTCCTGCGGGCTGAAGGTGAGCATGTCCGCGGTCACGACGCGGAGCCGCTCCGCGTGGTCGGCGCACCTCCGTGAGATGACCTCGGCGAACCTCAGCTCGATCTCGACCGCGGTGACGGAGTACCCGGTCTGGAGGAGAGCCAGCGTCGTGTTGCCCCAGCCCGGGCCGAACTCGAGGACGCGCGCGGGCGGATCGGCGCCGATCGCCTTCATCAGGAACCCGAGCAGGATGAGCTGGTCACCCACGATGTCCGCGCTCCCGGTGCGGTATGGGTGCGGACGCCGCACCGAGTCCTCGACCTCGATGGGCGAGTGTTCGTTCTCCGTCGAGTACGGACGCCCCACGAGGCGCTCGT
>CAZTAI010000018.1:2533-16016 GCA_964611555.1 uncultured Chloroflexota bacterium
GCTCGTTCCGCCGGTATTCCTCGGACGCAGGGTCGCGCGGTCGTGGCGTGTCGACGACGAGCTCGATCGCGTCCAGCGCGCGGCGGCCATCCGCTTCGGACACCTGGAACGCCTCCCACGCCCCGCGTAGCGCCTCGTCCAGCGCCGGAAGGTCCCGGATGCGCCGGACCTTCCCTCGCCGCCACGCGTCACGGAGGGCGGATCGAAGTCCGCGCGGAAGGAGCTCGACCAGGTACTCCTTCAGCTCGCGCTGCAGATTCTTCCCGATCGGCTCAGCCGGCATCTAAGCGCGGAACCGCCCGTCGACGACCACGTTCACCGAGCGCGCCGGCAGGTAACGCCCCAGACGCAGGTAGAGCGCCATCCGCATCCGCCCCAGGAAGGTGCGCGGCAGCGCGTCGATCTCCCGCTCGACGAAGAGGTAGATGCCGTGGGTCCGCTTCACCTCGAGGTGCGGACGGACCAACTCTAGGAACGCGTCATACCCGAACGTCTGCACGTGGTCCTTCTCGAGCTTGCCCGTCACCGTCTCGTTCGGGACGGTGAGGATGGCCCGCCCGCGCGCCGAGGTCCGCCGCATCTCGGTGATCGCGGCCTCGGGCCGGACGAGGTGCTCGAGCACCTCGCTGCAGTACGTGAGATCGAAGATCCCATCGCGGAACGGGATCGCCTCCGCCGAGAACACGATGTGGTGGATGCGCCCGGGGGCCGTCGATGCGTTCCGCGCGTGGCGCACCAGGTCCAGCGAGATGTCGCCGGCCACCGCCAGGTCGCGGCCGATGGACCCCGCGATGGCGTGATGCACGCCCCAATCGCCGCAGCCGACGTCCAGGCTCGCGCGCGGCACGGGCGAATCGCGCAGGAGCCGCTCGACGAGGTCGCGCTTGTAGTAGCCGAGCTCGCGCCAGCCGGCGTGTGATCCGACGCCGTACGCGTCGCCGGCCGGGTGCTCCTCGTCGTGCCTTTCGAGGTCGAGGTCGACGCGCTCCGGCAGCAGCACGGGGATCCCGTCGACGACCGGGTACCGGTGGCCGCCCTCGCAGACGAGATCGGAGCCGTCCGCGCGCAGTGCCATGCCGCAGCGGGGACAGCGGAGTAGCTCGAGGATCTCTTCGAGCGGCGCATGGCCGCGGCGGGCGCGCCAGCCGACTGCCAGGCGGTGCGGCGGCGGGAGGCGCCCGGGTGGCCACTGGCGGAGCGTCCTCTCCGGGACCTCGGTGCCAACGATGGTCGCGTCGTCCGGATGATCGATCAGGATCTCGGCGCCCGCGATACGGCGCAGCATCTGGTAGGCGAGCCGCTGCCGGAGACGATCGAAGGGCGCCTTCGTGCGACAGAGCACCACCCAGCGTCCGGACATCCGCCATCGCAGCACCGCGACGATCAGCGGAAGGACGCCGAACCACGCGGGCGCGTACAGGATGAAGATCACCGCGGTGTCCGTGGGCGTCTCGCGCACCGCGCGGGCGAGATCGACGTGGCTCGCACCGACCGACGAGAAGTACACCGCCATCCCGCGCTCCCGGAGGAGCTGGTGGAGCCCCTTGCCGAACTGGCGCGGGCGCTCGCGCGGCTCGATCACACCGGCCGTGACGGCGCGCGCCATGAGACGCGTGACCGCGTCGATGGGAGCGGATCCCGGTGAGGTCGTCGCGATGCCTGCAGCCTAGTCTGCTCGCGCGATGAGGCACCGGGCGCAGCTCGCGGTCATCGTCGTCGCCGTCCTCGTACTCGGTTGGGTCGCCGCGAACGGAGCGCTCTGGTACAGGACGGCGGACTTCTACTGCCTGCGCGAGGGAGCGCGGCTGGTCGCTAACGGCCAGGATCCGTACGACGAGACGCTGTGGCGCGAGCTCGTCACGACGCAGTTCCCGGACCCGCTGCGAGGAACGGCGACGTCATCCTGCGTCGCTCGCTACGCGTCCCCGCTGTGGACCGCGGTGGTCATGCTGCCGTTCGGCTTGCTACCGCTCGAGCTCTCGGCCTCGCTGTGGATGGCGCTCTCGATCGGAGCGGTCATCGCCGGGATGCGCTGGATCTGGCTCGCGCTCGGTGGATCCGCGCGGCTCGCGCCGGTGTTCGCCGCGATCGTCGTGACGTCGCAGCCGTTCTGGCTGCTGCTCATCGGCGGGCAGATCAGCGGCTTGCTGGTCGGCTTGCTCGGCGCCGGTGTGTGGCTCGCGTCGCGCGATCGTCCGGGCCTCGCCGGCGCCGCGCTCGGTGCGCTGATCGTGAAGCCGCAGGTCGCCGGCTTCTTCCTGCCGGTGTACCTCGGACGCGAGGCGGTCGCCGGCCGGCGGCGGGTCGTCGTGGGCGCTGCGGTCGCGGCCGCCGCGCTCCTCGTCATCTCGGTCGCGGTGCAGCCGTCATGGATCCCGCGCTGGCTGGAGGAGGTGACCGGCAGGCGATTCGGTTACGCGGGGCTACTGCCGACAGCGTGGGGACTCTCGAGCGACCTCTTCGGGACCATCTACTGGGCGCCGCTGCTCATCGTCGTGGCGGTGGCCGCAACGGCCGCGCTGGTACGTGGTCGCCCGGTCGGGGCCGCGCCGTACGCCGCGATGGCCGTCGCGCTCGCGCTCTTCGCCGCACCGCATGTGTGGAGCTACGACTTCCTCGTGCTCGCGCTCCCGTGGGGCGCGGCGCTGGCGCTCGCCGACCGGCTCCCCGCACCACGGCGCGCGGTGGGGGTCGCGTTCGCGGTGACGGCCGCATCGCTCGTGCCGTGGACCTTCTACGCGCTGGCGCTCACGCGCGGCCAGGAGAACCTCAGCGCGGTCGTGCCCGTGATCGCTGCCCTTGCGGTGGCGATGGCGATCCGGTCGCGGCCCGCAGACTCGGCGGCGCACGCGTGAGCGGGGCGGTGTTCGCCGGGACCTTCTTCGTACTCGGGCTGGGGCTGTTCCTCCTGAACGGCTGGCATTCGTTCAACCCGACCGACCAGGAGTTCGTCCTCGCGTACAGCTGGCGGATCGTTAACGGCGAGGTCCCGTACCGCGACTTCCTCTACGCGCGCACGCCGCTCACGCCGTACCTTCACGCTCCCGAGCTCTTCTTGCCCGAGGGGTGGGCCATCCAGGCCGGCCGGCTCGTGTACTACACAGAGCTCGCCGCCGCAGGCGCGCTCCCCACGTTCTGGGCTGCGCGCAGGCTTGGGATCCGCGCGACCCCGCGCGCGCTGGCCCTCGCCGCCGCCTTCTTCTTCCTCGCCGTCCACAACTTCCCGCCGATGCCCTGGCCGACCGTGGACGCCGTGGTGTTCGCCTCGGGCGCGGTGACCGCGTTCCTCTTCTCGCTCGACGGGAGCGCGGCCCGGAAGGATTGGCTGAGGGCGCTGGCTTCGGTCCTCGTCGCTCTGGCCGTGCTCGCGAAGCAGACGTTCGCCCCGCTCGCGCTGCTGCTGGTGGCGTACGGCGCAGTCGAGTCCATCCGGCAGCGCTCGTGGCGTCCGGTCCTCAGCTCGGCGCTGCCCGGCGCCTGCATCGCTCTGGTCGTCGCGCTCGCGCTCGCGTCGGTGGGGGCGCTGGGCGAGCTTGTCCATCAGGTCGTGGAGCCCGCGCGCCTGCGCGAGAGCGCGGAGATCCCGTGGAGCGGGGATGTGGTCAGAGGCGGCCTGGCGCTGTATCTCGAGGCGCTACACCCGCTACTGATCGCCGGGATGGCGGCGGCGTTCTCGCTGCCGCGCTGGACGACCGCCGGTCCGCTGGCCGGCAGGGCAGCTGCGCTGCTCATCCTCGCCGCGCTCATCGGACTGACGCTCTGGCTGCTGATCGATCCGTGGACGGCCGGACGGCAGCTCTGGTGGATCCTGGTGGCGCTGCTCCTCGGTGAGATCAGCTCCCCGGAGCGCGGCGACAGCCGGGCTGCTCTCGGCCTCGGCGCGCTGCTCGCGACGGCCTGGTGCGCGTCACTGTCCTTCGCCTACCTGACGCCGCTCCTCGGGCTCGGCGCCGCCGGGATATTCGTGGAGCACGCTCTCGCTCGCGTGGCCTGGCCGCGCCTGACGGTGGCCGTGATGCTCACGGCCGCGTTCGTTGCCGGGGCGGTCGTGATGCTGAACCTGGAGCGGCCGTACCGGGACCTACCCCGTGAGGCGCAGACCCAGGACCTCGGGTCGGTGTATGCGCGCTACGGCCGCCTGTACACCAACTCCGCGAACGTGGATCGCACGCGGGAGCTGCGCGATCTGATCGAAAGACACGCTCTCTCGGCCGGGCACGACTTCCTGGTGATGCCGGACCATCCGCTCATCCACTACCTGACCAATACACGCGCGCCTCTCAGCCTCGACTGGATCCAGCCGCAGGAGTACCTCGGTCGCGGGGACCGGCTCCTGGCGGAGCTGGATGCGCGCAAGCCCGTGGTGTTCATCCAGCGCGAGCCGTCGCCCGTCATCGGACCCTCCTCCGTCCCGCCTTCGCCGTGCGATGACCCGCCCGACCGTCAGGAGATCGTCGTGAAGGTCGCCGAGACTTGGCGGGTGATCGCGGAGGGCCGGTACTTCTGCGTCTACGAGGCACCCTGAACTACGCGTCCACCGGCCCGCTCTGGCGTTTCGTCCGCTGGGCGTGGCCGTATGCGGTGCCTCTCGCCGTCCTCGCCTTCGAGTGGCGCCTCCTCTCGCCCGTGCCGGCCCTCACCGACCACTTCCAGTTCTGGGCCGCCGGCCATCTCGCGTCCACCGGCCGGTCCCCGTACGACCGGGAGTCGTGGGAGGCGATGGCGGCGCTCGGATCGATCCCGGGAGGGGTCGCCATCAGCACGGTGCAGCAGAACCTCGACCTTACGAGGCACGTCTGGCTCTACCCACCTCAGGTGGCCTTCGCCCTTGCGCCCTTTGGCGTCCTGCCCCTGGAGGTCGGCATCCCGCTCTTCCACGTGTTCATCGCGGTCTCGGCCGCGATCGGCGTCGCGCTCGCCGCACACGTTGCCGGTCTTCGCGGCAGCCGGCTGGCCTTCGGGCTGACCCTCGCCGCCGTGTCCGAGCCGTTCGTGATCGGGGTCCGCGACGGGCATCCGATCGGACTGCTCCTCGGAGGAATGGCGCTTGTCTTCCTGGGGCTTCGCGACCGCCGTTGGTGGATGCTCGCGCTCGGGGTCGCGATCGTTTCGCTGAAGCCGCAGCTCGTTCTGATCTTCGGCCTGTCCGCACTCGCGTACGTCCTTCTGCGTCGCGACCGGCAAGCCTTCGCGGTCGCGGGCCTGACGCTCGCGGCCGTGATGGTGCCCGCCGCGCTGCTGCACCCGTTCCCCTTCTCGGCGCTCGCGGAGGCGCCGGCGGAGCGGATCGTGCTCGACCTTTCGACGACGGGAGCGCTCGCGCGGGATCTCGGCGGCGGAACGCCTCTCACGGTCGTGCTCTGGGTGATCGCTTTGGGCGCCGCGGTCGCCGCGATGCGAGCACCCCGCCGCGGGCTGCGCGGAGCCGTGCCGTTCGCGCTGGTCCTCGGGCTGTCGCTGGTCGTCCTGCCTTATGTCCACCACTACGACCAGCTGCTCATCCTGCCGGTCACCTTCACAGCCCTCGCCGTCTCGATGGGGACGCGCCGCGAGCTCGGGATCGTGGCGGGCGTAGCCATGGTCGTCGCCGCCGTCCCGTGGGTGCTCTTTCTGTGGTGGCCGCTGCAGGGCCAGGAGGATCGGATCTTCCAGGCCGGACCGCTCGGCGCGCTGCCGCTGCTCGCGCTCCTGGTGCTCGCTGCTGCTTCTCCCGGCCGCCCGCGGAGCCTCTAGAGCCTCCCCGGGCGCAAGGTCAGCGGCGAAGGTGGAGCGCGAGGAGGAGCGCGGGGCGGACCATGTGCCACCAGTCGATCACCGGTCGGATCTTCGAGTAGCTGTGCTTACGGGCGGGATACGTCTTCGAGACCGGGACCTCTACGACGCGGTAGCCGAGCGTGATCGCCTGCCAGTGGATGTAGTACTCGAGCTCGTACCGGTCGAGCCACTCCTGATGGATGTCCACTCGCTTGTCGGCGAGAAGCGAGAGCCGGTAGGCGCGGAAGCCGTTCGTCACATCGGTGCCGTTGAAGCCGGTGAGGATCCGGAACATGAGCGTGAACCCGTGAATGAGGATCCCGCGCGCCAGCGGCAGGTTCACCGACACTCCGCCCGGGGTGAAGCGCGAGCCCTGGATGTAGTCGTAGCCCTCGTCCAGCTTCGCGAGCAGGACCGGGATCTCCTCGGGGCGGTCCTTCCCGCTCGCGGCCATCACCACGACCGTGTCGCAACCCGCCTCGCGCGCCGCCTCGAGGCCGCTGCGGATGGCCGCGCCGATGCCGCGGTTGCGTCCGATCCGGATGACGGTGCCGCCAGCACGCTCGGCGAGGTCGGGACCGTCGTCCGTCGACCCGTCGTCGACGACAAAGGTCACCGCGACGCTCGGTGGCATCCGCCGGACGAGGTCGGCGGCGGCGGGGCCCTCGTTGAAGAGCGGCAGGATCGCTGCGACGCGGGCGGGCATGCTGGTCAGCCTAGACCCGGGTGCACCCCTGTCCATCGCCGTCCGGTGGCAGTCGCCGCCTAGGCTGGCGGCGTGATCCGCGCCTTGCCGTGGCGCGTAGGCGCCATCGGGATCGTTTCGCTCGCGCTGCACCTGGTGGCGGTATCAGCGGAGCGCGCGATCTTCCTCAATGGGCTCGACTTCACGGCGGCGGGCATCCACGTCGTGGGCGACCCGAGGGACCTCGCCGGGCTCCAGGTAGACCTGGCCCGCTACGCGGGCGCGGTCGCACTGCTCTTCGGTCTGTACGTCTGGATCCTGGTGCTCGCGGGCCGTGGACGTCTCGCAGGCCGGGCGGCTATCGCCGCTCTCGCCTTTCCGGTGGCCTTCCAGCTGATGCTGCTACCCGTGCGGCCTTACCTCTCGCTCGACCTGTTCAGCTATCTGGCGCACGGGGCGCAGGTGGTGCTCCTCGGCTCGAACCCGTATGCGACGGCCGCTGCCGAGCTGGCGTCAACGGACTACGGCCGTGAGCTCATCTCGCTGGGCTGGCGGCCGACGATCCCATTCACGCCGTACGGGCCGCTCTGGACCTGGATCGAGGTCGGCGTCGTCGCTCTGACCCGCGATGTCGGAAGCGGAGTGCTCCTCTTGAAGGCCATCGCCGTCGGCGCGAGCCTCGGCTCCGCCGCCTTCATTTGGGCGATCCTCGGTCGGGTGCGTCCATCGATGCAGCTGATCGCGACCCTGGCCTACCTGTGGAACCCGCTCATCGTTGGAGAGCTGGCGGGGGAGGGGCACAACGACGCGGTCATGGTCATGCTCGTGCTCGCCTCGCTCTATGCCGCGGTGCGCGTCCGGCCGACGCTGACGGTCATCGCGCTCGGCCTATCGGTCGCGGCGAAGCTCCTTCCGGCGATCCTCGCCCCGCCTCTAGCCGTCTTCCTCCTGCGCGAGCCGCACGACCGTGCGTCGCGTGCGCGCGGCATGATCGCCGGGCTCGCGATCTCGGTCGGGTTCATCGCGCTGCTGTTCGCGCCGTACTGGGTCGGTGCCGGGACGTTCGCCGGGGTTGGCGCCGTCGTGGAAGCGGGCTCCGCGTTCGCGTCCACGAGGTGGGCGCTCGGCGAGCTCGTCGGGCCAGCGGCCGACACCGCGGTACAGGTCCTTCTCGCGCTCGCCTTCGTCGTGGTGACGGCGGTCGTCAGCGCGCGGGTCCGGGATGCGACCGACATGCTGCGGGCGTGTGCGTGGATCGCGCTCGCATACGTGCTCGTGGCGACGCCGTACTACTGGCCATGGCACGCGGCGCTGCCGGTAGCGCTGATGGCGCTCTCGCCGCGCGGCCCGTTCCTGTGGATGATCGTCGCACTCGCCCTGGGCTCGCGGCTGGCGGCCCCGCTCGACGACATGTTCGCGAACCGCTTCATCTCGCTCAACGCCGAGGCGACGCTCACCTACGTCCTGGGGATGGGACTCCCGCTCCTGCTCCTACTGGCTCTCACGCTGCTCGATAGACGGCACGCGGCGGTCACAGCGTCGCGCGTCGGCCGGACCTGACGGATGCGAGCGCCGTTGCCCGTCCCGGCGTGAGCTGCACGACGAGTGCGGCTCCGAGGTAGAGAAGCGCAACGATGACGAGCAGCTGGCGGTATCCGGTGATGAGCGCCGCGTACTCCAGCACCCCGCCGCACACCGCGCCTAGCAGGTTCCACCCGAACGCGAGGTCGGCCTCGGCAGCGTCGCGGAACGACCGGACGAATATGAGATTGGCCAGGAAGATCGGCGCGAACGCTAGCGCCGACGCGAGCGCGTACCGGAGCCAGGCGGGCTCGAACAGGAGTGACATCGGGTCGAGGACGTACGCGAGACCGAGCGCCCCGAACAGGGCCGCGTAGAGCGGCCGCGGGTCCCGCGCCCGCACGCGCGCGCTCACGGCGATCGCCAGGAGGACGCTCGACAGGATCGCTCCGAAAACGAGGGCGTTCACGTACCAGGTGGTCCCGAAGAGGAGGCCGAAGGTCGCCAGGCTCTTCGTCTCGAGCAGCAGGAACGCCGCTCCGAGCAGGAAGAAGTGCGGGTCGGTGCCGGAGCGTGCCACGTTCCGCGTCGCGCCAAAGACCAGCAGCCCTGCGAATAGGAGGACTCCCAGCAGCACCAGGGCGTACGACGGAGCGATCTCCGGTGTTCGCAGGTAGGGGAACGGCCAGTCATCGGTGGCGGCCTCGGGCGCGTCCGCCGTGGACCATGGCTCGGCGCGTCCGGCTGGCAGGCCGGCGCGCCCGACGGCGATCACTGCCGACCTGCTCGCGCCTATGTCCGCGTACGTGCGGACCAGCGCCGGCGAGCCGAAGACGTCTTCAGCCATGGCCACGTAGCGCGAGACGAGCCAGGGCTCGCGATAGTGGTTGTAGAGGACCATCACGCCGTCAGGGCTGAGGCGCTCGCGCGCGTCGGTGAACGCCTCTTCGGTGAACAGGAACGACTCGAGTCGGAGATTCGCCGTGTTCGTCACGAGCGTCAGCGAGTCGGTAAGCGCGAAGACGATCAGGTCGTAGGTGGTGTCCGTGGTCCGGAGATGGGACCGGCCGTCGGCAACTCTCCGCGTGACACGCGGGTCGTCGTACGGGCGTGCGGGGTGGCGCTCGACGCCGATCGATTGGATCACGGGATCGATCTCCACCGCATCGACCCGGCGCACCCCGCGCGCTAGCGCGACCGCGACGTCATTGCCGGCGCCCGCGCCAATGATCAACGCGCGTTCGAACGTGCGCTCGGGGAGCCACTCGTAGACCTGGTGATAGAAGAGCTCGCTCGGTCCGACCCGCGACAGCGACTGATGCTCGATCCCATTGACGGCGATGGAGCCCGTGCCGTCGGCGTTCTCCTGCACGGTGATCCGGTAGTACGGCGAGTAGCGGTCCCCGAGCGCAAGCTCAGCGGCGCCGAGCCCGATCACGCAGAGCATGGCGATCGCACCGATGGCGTCCCGCGGGACGAGGCCGCGCGCGAAGGCCGCGGCCGCCAGGACGATCCCAAGCGTGAGGAGCCACCAGAGCGGCGGCGTCGAGAGGAAGGCCAGGGCGGCGAAGAGCGCGATCCCGAGGAGTGCGCCGGCGATGTCGAGCGCATAGGCGCGCAGAGGCGGCAGCGCGCGGAGCAGCGGTCCGAGCGGCAGAGCGAAGAGGGCCATCGTCACGGTCGAGAGCGCGACGAGCACCGCGACGACGAGCAGGCTCGGCTCGAGCTGCGCGCCGCTGCGGTAGCCCAGGAAGACCTCGCTGCTGGCGACCCCGACGTTGACCTGCGCGAAGTACATCGCGCCGATCAGGACCAGGAGCAGCACGGGACCGTAGGGTGCGTACGAGCGGTACCGCCGCCCGAGCAACACCCCGAGCCCGATCCCCAGGAAGCTGGCGATCAGGATCAGGTTGTTGAAGAAGCCGACGTACACGACCTTGGCGGGGATCCACCTGATCAGGATCAGCTCGGCCAGCAGGACGGACGCGCTCGTGAAGAAGGTCGCCGCCGCGGTGTTCGGCGCCCTCACCGCGTTTCCTTCAGGCCCCTCTCTCGATCAGCCGGGTATGAGCGCGGTGAACAACGCGCCGACGACCGCCGTCACGACGATCAGGGCGAGGACGCTAACGATGGCGACGCCGACCGCGCGGCCGGTCGACACATCGAGCGCGGCGCGCAGCGCGAAGATCGTCGTCACGAGGACCCAGATCGCGACGACGAGGTTGACGAGACCGAAGAGGCCGGGTACGACCCCGAGGACGAGGAGCACGCGCGGTGCGTTCGCGAAGCCGAGAGTCCGCGCGACCTGGCCCCAGTCCGCGTGCGTCTCGGGAGCGGGCAGGAGCTTGGTCCCAACGAGAAATGCGACGTATGCGTAGACGACCCAGCTGAGGATGCCGCCGATGAGCCCACTGATGATCCCGCTTATGAGCCCGTCGGGTGCGCCGACGCCCGCGCCGATCCCCGCCGCGACCGCGCCGATCACGACGATCGTTGCTGCCTGCGTGGTCGCCGTGGTGTCGGCCTCGACCTCTTCGTAGACCGCGCGCTCGAGCCGCGCCGCTCGGATCGCCCGGTCTAGGATCCCGCCGCCTGTTGCTGGAGCTGCTGTGGCCATGTCGCACCCCCTCCTCGCGCTGGCGGCACCTTACAGCGGGGCGCTCGGGGTCCGGCCCGGCCCGCTCTGATATGGGATACCATATCACTAGATGGAGGCCTCCCGACTCCTGCGTCAGGCCCGCGCGCGCGCCGGACTGAGCCAGCGCGACCTCGCGCGGCTGTCCGGCATCTCGCAGCCGATGATCTCCGCGATCGAGCGCGGCCTCCAGGACCCGCGGCACGGCACGCTCGAACGTTTGCTTCAGGGATGCGGGCAGGAGGTGGACCTCGTGATCAAGCCGGGGGAAGGTGTTGACCCTACCCAGTACGACACGCTCCTAAATGCGTCGCTCAGGACCCGGCTCGCGTCGGTCGCAGGTGACGCCAGGCTCCTCGCGTTGCTCGACCGCACGCGGCTCAGCCTTCGGCGCCGATGACACTGCCTGTCGGCCTCGAACCGCGCCCGATCTTCGAAGCGCTCAAGCGTCATGGGGTCCGCTTCGTCGTGATCGGAGGCATAGCCGGGCGTCTCCATGGGTCGCCGCGGGTCACGGGTGACCTCGATATCTGCTACCCCCGCGGTGCGGAAGACCTCGATCGTCTTGCGGCCGCTCTAGCTGAGATCGGCGTCACGCTCCGAGGCGCGCCACCTGGCCTTCCTTTCCGACCGGACGCCCGCACCCTCCGGAGTGGCCTGAACTTCACGTTCAACACTCGGTGGGGCGCGTTCGACTGCCTCGGCGATGCGAGCGGCTACAGCTTCGAGGTACTCGCGCCGAATGCCGAGCACGCGCGCTTCGAGGGAGTCGACGTGCTTGTCGTATCGCTGGACGACCTCATCCGGATGAAGCGTGCCGCCGGGCGGCCTCAGGACATCTCGGATGTCGAGACGCTCGGCAAGCTCCGCGATGTGCGCGAGGACCGTGGACTGTTCGGCCTCGCCGAGCCAGCCCCCACGCGCAAGCCACGCGCCAAGGTCGCACGTCGCGTAAAGCCGGCCGCTCGCCGGAAGCGGCCCGCCAAGCGTCCGTGAGCGTCGATCCGCACGATCACGAGCGCGACGTCCGCGAGCGCCGCTTCGTCGAGGGCGACCGCGAGGCCTGGGAGCGGCCCGTCGATCCTCGCGAGATCCACGATCCCGCCAGGCGCGACATCTACAACTTCATCGACGAGACCAAGATCCGCCACCTGCGCCCGCTCCTGCCGTCGGGCGGGAACGCGATCGAGATCGGCGCTGGCTCCGGGCGCCTGCTGCTGCGGGTGGGGCAGGAGCGCCCCTTCCGCCTGGTGGCCCTCGACTACGCGGTCTACGCGATGCGCGCGGTGCGCGAGAACGCGCGGCGCGCGGGACTCGATGCGGCCCTTGCGCTGGGCGATGCGCGCTCACTCCCGTTCGCGGACGAGAGCTTCGACGTGGTCCTCTCGGGCGGACTTCTCGAGCACTTCCGGGACCCCGCCCCGGTGCTCGCTGAGATGGCACGCATCCTCAGGCCGGGCGGCCTCTTCTACGCCGACATCGTCCCGCGCAAGGTCTCCTTGTACCGCTGGGCCGAGCGCGGCCGCATCAAGGAGTCCGAGCACATGGCCGAGGGGATCTTCGAGAGCGACCTCTCGCGCGGCGCCTGGCGCGATCTCGTGGCCGCGTCCGGCCTGCGCGACGTCCGTGCGATCTCCGCAGGCGTCTACCCGCCGTACACGATGCGCGGCTACGACGAGCTCACCTGGAAGTACTCGAGCTTCGTCCGGGCACTGGATGGCACCGCGGTGGCGGACGTGCTCGGCTGGTTCTATATGGTCACCGCCACCAAATGACCGAGGCGACCGACCGCGGAAGCGCGATCCTGGCCGAGCGCGTCTCGAAGACGTACGTCCTCCGCCGCGAGCAGCGGCGGACGCTGAAGGAGGTCGTCCTCCGCCAGTACGCGCCCAGCGAGAAGGTCGAAGCGCTAGGCGACGTCTCGTTCGAGGTCAAGCGCGGCGAGGCCTTCGGCGTGATCGGGTCCAACGGGTCTGGCAAGTCCACGCTGCTCAAGCTCGTCGCTGGGACGTCAAAGCCCACCAGCGGCAGGCTCGACGTGAACGGCCGCGTCTCCGCGCTCCTCGAGCTCGGGGCGGGCTTCCACCCGGACTTCACCGGCCGCGAGAACGCGTACCTCAACGCTTCGCTGCTCGGGCTCTCGCGCAAGCAGATGGACGCGGCGATGCCGGCGGTCGAGGCGTTCGCGGATCTGGGCCGCTTCTTCGACGCACCGGTAAAGACCTACTCGAGCGGCATGTACGCGCGCCTCGGATTCGCGGTCGCGGTGCACCTGGATCCCGACGTGCTGCTGGTGGACGAGGTGCTTGCGGTCGGCGACGAATACTTCCAGCACAAGTGCTTCGGCAAGATCGCCGAGCTGCGGCGTGAGGGCCGCACGATCCTCCTGGTCTCGCACGACCTCGGATCCGTGCATCGGCTCTGCGAGCGCGCGATCTGGCTGGACCAGGGCCGTGTCTCCGCGAGCGGATCGGTGCGCGACGTCATCGCCGCTTACCAGCGCACGGTGGGAGAGCGCGAGCAGCGCGAGCGAGCCGCGCGCGGCGAGGTCGGCGCGCGCTGGGGGTCGAAAGAGGTCGAGGTCGTCCGCGCCCGCGTGCTCGATGGCAGGGGCAGCGATGGTGCCGTGCTCGCCTCTGGCGAGCCGGCTTCCATCGAGATCGCCTACCGCAACCCGGCCGGTGTCACGGACGCCGTGTTCGGGATCTACGTGTACCGGGACGACGGCGTGGGCGTGTACGGCACGAACACGCTCATGGACGGAGCCACCGTGCCCTCGCGCGCCGAGGGCACCGCCATCGTGCGCTTCGACGCGCTCGATCTCCTGCCCGGCGCGTACGACGTGGACGTCGGGATCATCGACCCGCAGGACCGCTACTACGACTACC
>CAZTAI010000019.1:0-15907 GCA_964611555.1 uncultured Chloroflexota bacterium
CGCGATCGTGAAGCAGTACCAGAAGTTCCTCGCGCTCGACAAGGTGGAGCTGCAGCTCACGCCCGACGCGCTCAAGGCGGCGGCCAGCGGTGCGGTCAAGCGCAAGACGGGCGCCCGCGGCCTGCGCAGCATCATCGAAGAGGTCCTGCTCGAGGTCATGTACGAGATCCCGTCGCGCACCGACGTCCGCAAGGTCGTGGTCACCGACGGGGCGATCGAAGGCAAGAGCAAGCCGCTCCTGCTCACGAAGAACGAGCAGGTCGTCCTCGAAGGCGAACAGGCCAGCAGCGCTTAACGGCGCACGGTGCCCCGCCTTTACTTTGCCTCACCGCGTGACCTGCCAACGAACCGTCCGCAGCCCGGCGTCACCGAGCGCGTCGTGAAGGGCGAGCACGCCACCATCCTGGTGAGCGACCTGGACGCCCTGACGGTGATCGAGAGCCACAAGCACGACGACGAGCACATCGGCATGGTCACGCGCGGGAGCGTGGCGATGGTCATCGCCGGCGAGCAGCGCATCCTCACCGTCGGCGACACGTACGTGATCCCCGCCGGTGCGTCCCACGGCACGCGGGTGCTGGAGCAGGCGGCACAGGTGATCGACGTCTCGAAGCGCGGCCTGGGCTGATCGTGGCCGCGCTCGTCATGTACTCGATGGCCGAGTGTCCGACGTGCGAGCGCGCACGGGTCGAGCTGCGCGAGCAGGGCACCGACTACGAGGAGCGGCTGATCGACGGGAACCCCGATCACCAGCGCGAGGTGCTCCGCCTGACCCTGCAGCGGACCGTGCCCGTCTTCGTAAAGGACGGCAAGGCCGTGGTCGGCTTCCACGGCGAGCGCGGCTGAAGCTTCTAGCCCCGGCGCCGTGCGCGCTGGTACGATCTCATCGAGCCGGCACTGACCGGGAGGAGTACTCGCCGCGACCTCGGTAGAGAAGGTGGGCCACCGGGTGTAAGCCCACCGCGAGCGAACGGCGGGGAAGGTCGCCCGCGAGCCGGACCGGGTCAGCCCGTTACAGCCACGATGAGGCGCGCGAGCGCGCGCGAACCTGGGTGGTACCACGAGCCGTTCGTCCCATGGGCGAGCGGCTTTTTGTATTGGCGAAAGGAGTGAGTCCGATGGCACGTGAAGCGGCACCGCAGTCAGCGCTCACGCACAACGAGAAGAACTTCCGGCCATCGGTCGTCGAGAGCGATCTCTACTCCTGGTGGGAGCGCTCCGGCTTCTTCACGCCGAACGAGTCCGAGAAGACCTTCGTAATGATGCTGCCGCTGCCGAACATCACGGGCGACCTCCACCTCGGCCACGCCCTCGGGTTCGGCGGCTACGAGGATCTGATGGCGCGATGGCACCGCATGCTGGGCGACGCGACGCTCTACATGCCCGGCACCGACCACGCCGGGATCATCGCCCAGATCGTCGTCGAGAAGGAGATCGCCAAGGAGGGCGTCGGCCGCGAGGGCCTCGGCCGCGAGGAGTTCCTGGCCGAGATGTGGAAGTGGATGGACCACTACCGGCCGCGGATCGAGCAGCAACTGCGCATGCTGGGGTGCTCGCTCGACTGGAGCCGGCCCAACTTCACGATGGAGCCCGGCAAGCAGCGGGCGGTGCGGACTCACTTCATCCGCCTCCACAGGGCGGGCCTGCTCTACCGGGCCGACCGGATCGTCCACTGGTGCCTGACCTGCCAGACGACGTACTCGGACCTCGAGGCGCTCCACGTCGAGCGCACCGACACGCTCTCGTACGTGAAGTACCCGTGGGCCGACCAGGCGCCCGCCGGCGCGCCGGACCTGGTCATCGCGACGACACGCCCGGAGACGATCCTGGCCGACGTCGCGGTCGCCGTGCATCCGGACGACGAGCGCTGGAAGCCGTACATCGGCCGCGAGGTCCTGGTCCCGGTCGTCGAGCGGCGCGTGAAGATCATCGCGGACGAGGCTGTCGACCCCTCGTTCGGCACCGGCGCGCTCAAGATCACGCCCGGTCATGACGCCACCGACTTCGAGATAGGCCAGCGCCACCACCTTCCGGTCCTGACCGTGATCGGCAAGGACGGGCGCATGCTTCCGGCGGCCGGGGCTCTCGCGGGCCTCGACCGCGACCGCGCGCGCCAGGACATGGTCGACCGGCTCCGGAAGGGCGGGCTCCTGGTCAAGGAGGAGCCCATCACGCACTCGGTCGGCATCCACGACCGCTGCGAGACCGTCGAGGAGCCGCTGGTGCTCCCGCAGTGGTGGGTGCGGATGAAGCCGCTCGCGGAGCCGGCGATCGCCGCCGTGCGCTCGGGTCGCATCAAGATCCTGCCCGAGCACCAGGAGCGGATCTATTTCAACTGGATGGAGAACATCCGCGACTGGGCGGTCTCGCGGCAGATCTGGTGGGGCCACGAGATCCCGGTGTGGTACTGCCGTGACTGCAACGAGACGATCGTCCCGGACGAGGATGCTCCGGATCCGACGCGCTGCCCGAAGTGCAAGTCGGACGATCTCCGCAAGGACCCCGACGTGCTCGACACTTGGTTCTCGAGCTGCCTCTGGCCGTTCTCGACGCTCGGGTGGCCGGACAAGACCAAGGACCTCCAGCGCTTCTACCCGGGGACGGTCCTCGAGACGGGCTACGACATCATCTTCTTCTGGGTCGCCCGCATGATCGTGATGGGCCTCCAGCACATGGGTGACGTCCCCTTCCGCACCGTCTACCTGCACGGTCTCGTAAAGACGGGCGGCGCGAAGATGAGCAAGTCCAAGGGCAACGTCGAGAGCCCCATCGGCCTGATCGAGGAGTACGGCGCCGACGCCCTGCGCTTCGGCCTGGTGGTCGACAGCGCCGCCGGCATGGACATGCAGATCAGCGAGGCCAAGCTCACCAATGCCCGGCAGTTCGCCAACAAGCTCTGGAACGTCGGTCGCTTCGTGCTGCGGCAGCTCGAGGCGCACCCGGAGGCGCTGGACGGCCATGAGCTCGACCAGCCGCCGGCGGATGACGCCGCACGTCGCGGAGATCAGACGCTCGACCTGCACGAGGCGGAGCGCTGGATCATCTCGCGCACGCACCACGCCGTCGCGGAGTCCACGCGCCTGCTCGAGGCCTACCTATTCGGCGAGTACGCGCACTTCCTGCAGCAGTTCGTGTGGTCGGAGGTCGCCGACGCGTACGTCGAGCTGGCGAAGGCCGGCATCCGGGACGAGCAGAGGCGCGCCTCCACCGTCCATACGCTCGCGTACGTGATGGACCGCGTGGTCCGCCTGCTCCACCCGATCATGCCCTTCATCACCGACACCCTCGCGCTGCAGCTATGGAACGGCCGCGTCAGATGCGTCGAGGTCCCGTCCTTGGTGATCGCGGGCTGGCCCCTCGCCCGCGAGCGCGACCTTCCGCTGGAGGCGCGCTTCGACGTCGCTCTCGACGTCGTGCGCGCGATCCGCAGTCTCCGTCAGGAGGCCGGCACCGACCCGAGCGAACGCGTGAGCGCGACGCTCGGCGCCGACACGTCGGCCATCGCGTCCTCCCTCGATGTGATCGCCGCGCTCGCGAACACCGACGTCACGCTCGGCGGGGGAGAGGGGCCCGCGACGATCGTCCGGACGATCGAGGTCCGTATCGCGACGAAGCGGGACCCCGTCGCGGAGCGAGCACGACTAGAGCGCGAGCTTGGCGAGGCTCGCTCTCAGCTGGCGAGGTCCGAGGAGCTCCTCGCTCGACCCGAGTTCACGGCCAAGGCTCCGCCGAAGGTGATCGAAACGGAACGCTCGCGCCTCACCGAGAGGCGCGAGCGTGTCCGCTTGCTACAAGAGGAGCTCGAGAGGGTCAGCTAGCTACTGGTCTTCCTGCGCGAGTGCGATCACTGGTTCTCTTCCAGCGACGTATTGGCCTTGCGTGTCGCGGTGGCCAGAGCGTCCTCGGGTGACCCGGTCTTCGTCTGCACCTTGGTCAGGGCCTCGAAGATCGCGTCGCGGACCTCCTGCCAGCCGCGGATGCTCGGGGCGGCGGCGCTGGTGGGAACGAGGTCGAAGGCCTGCTTGCCCTGGGTGTCAGGGCCGGCCCAGTGCGCCTTGAGCCCCGCGTCCTCGAGCGCCGATGCCCGGATGGGCATGTAGCTCGAGGTCACGGACCACTTGGCGGTCTGCTTGGTGTCGGTGAACCACTTGAGGAACTCCCACACCGCCAGCTGCTTCTCGGGCGTGCTGCGGGTGATGGAGATGACCCCGCCGAACTGGATCGTGCGTGACGGAGCCGTGCCGTTGGACGGGATGCCGAAGAGGCTCCAGTTGATCGGCTTCTTGAACGCCGCCTTGATGAAGGGGCGGCCCGTGCTGGTGCCCGTGGCGAAGAGCAGGTTGCCCTCGCCGAAGCGGTCCTGCCAGTCGAAGCCCTTCGGCACGTAGCAGAACTCTTCCTTGATGCACCGTTCGTACAGCTTCAGCTGCTCGAGCCCCTCGGCGCCGCCGAAGCCGACCTCGGTCGGTGACTTAAGGATCGCGCCGCCGCGGGTGATGACGCCGGCGAGGAACGCCTCGCTGCCCATGCCGGCCCAGCCCCAGCGCGTGACCTTGCCGTCGGGACCGGCGAGCTTGGCCTTGCGGGCCATGTCCTCGAACTCGGCCCACGTCTTGGGGTGCGCGGTGTAGCCGAGCTCCTTCAGCAGATCCTCGTTGACCATCATGACCTCGAGGCTCTTGATGAAGGGGAACGACAGGATGCGGTCGCCGTACTGCGGGTAGCGGTTCGAGTCGATGTACGGCGGGTAGATGTCCTTGAGGCTCTCGGCCGAGAGACCGTTCGTCTTCGAGCTGATGTAGTTGTCGAGCTCGACGACGATCCCAGCGCGGGCGTAGTCGGCGACCTGGTTCTCGACCGCGACGATGCCTTCCGGCACCGTCCCGGCCTGGATCGCGCCCAGCATCTTCTGATAGATCTGCGTGTAGTTCCCCTGGAACTCCGGCTTGACGGTGATGCCCTTGCCGTTGCTCGAGTTGAACTCCTTGATCATGTCGTCGAAGGCCTTGCCCAGCGCGCCGCTCTGGTTGTGCCAGAGCGTGACCTGGACCGGACCTGCGAGCGTCATGTCCGCGTCGGTCGCCTGCTCCGTGGGGCTGGCCTGCGGCGCCGGCGATGCGCCGGTCGTTGGTGAGCCCGGTGAGCACGCCGCCACCAGGAACGCTGCTACCGCGAAGAGCGCGAGGAACCTCCGCATGTCTCCCTTTCCCTCCGACACCACGTGTTATCCGCGGATCCCCGTCCGCGCGACGCCTTCGATGAAGTAGCGCTGTGCGATGAGATAGACCACGAGAGTCGGCAGGATCACGAACGTGGCTCCTGCCATGAGCAGATGGTAGTTGGTACCCGCCTCGCTACTGAAGGGCATGAGGGCCACCTGGATGGGCCGGAGCTCGGGCGACGACGTCACCAGAAGTGGCCAGAGGAACGCGTTCCATGAGGCCAGGAATGTGAGCAGCGAGACGGTGATGAGGGCCGGCCGCACCAGCGGCAGCGCGATACTCCACAGGAATCTCACATTCCCCGCACCGTCCATCCGCGCGGAGTCCTGGAGCTCCTGCGGGATGGACATGAAGAACTGCCGCAGCAGGAAGATCGAGAAGACCGAGGCCAGGAACGGGACGATCTGGGCCTGATACGAGTTGTACCAGCCGAGGTACTTGGTGATCAGCACGAAGTTCGGGATCAGCGTCGCTTCGTTCGGGATGAAGATCGTCAAGAGGAACACCGCGAACAGCACGTTCCGGCCGCGGAAGCGCATCCGCGCGAAGGCGTAGGCCGCCAGCACCGCCGTCACGACCGTGCCGACGGTCGAGACCGCCGCGACGAACAGCGTGTTGGCGAACGAGCGCGCCCACAGGGTGGTGGGGAAGTTCCACGCCTCGACCCAGTTGTCGAAGTGCCAGACCGTGGGCCAGAACACCGGCGGGTACGACTGGGCCTCGGTGAACGACTTGAACGAGGTCGTGACCATCCAGAAGAAGGGGAAGGCGGTGGCGGCAGCTCCGATCAGGAGGAAGGCGTGCTTGAGCACGCCGCTGGTCAGCGCCCGCGGCGGCCGCAGGCTACCCATAGAAGACGCGCCTCCCGAGCACCCGGAACTGGAAGACCGTGATGGCCACGACGATCAGCACGAAGATGAAGGACATCGCCGCACCGAGCCCGATGCCGTTGACGGCGGTGCGCTCGAAGAAGGTCTGGAAGATGAGCATCGGCACGTTCCGGGTCGTGTCGAGCGGACCGCCGTTGGTCAGCACGAAGATCTGGCTGAACGACCGCATCGCGCCGACCGTCGCCAGGACCAGGACGAAGAAGATCGTGGGTGACAGGAGCGGCAGCGTGATCTTGAGGAAGATCTGCCGCTCGGTGGCGCCGTCGATCCGCGCCGCTTCGTAGTACTCGCGGCTGATGTTGGTGAGACCGGCGAGGAAGATGACCGTCTGGAAGCCGATGTAGTGCCAGACCGTGAAGAGCGAGACGGCGACGAGCGCCAGGCTGGGCCCCGCCATCCATCCGGATAGCTCGAGGCCGAACGCCGAGCCGATCATCCGGAACACGCCCTCGGGCTCGCGCAGCCACTCCTGCGCGGGGATGCCCACGAGCCCGATGATCCAGTTGAGCAGGCCGAAGTTCGCGTCGAACATCCACTCGAACACGAGGGCGGCCGCTACGACCGACGTGATGTGCGGCATGAAGTACACGACCCGGTAGGCGCCGCGGCCGGCGGTGCCCTGATAGAGGACGACCGCGATGACGAGCGCGAGGACGATCTCGACCGGGACCGTGAGCAGGACGTACCAGGCGGTCACACCGAGCGCGTTCAGGAATTGCTCGAAGCGTGACCCGGCCGGATCCAGGATCGCGCGGTAGTTCTCAAGCCCCGCGAAGCGCTCGAAGATGACCCCCCAGCGCGTGAGGCTCATGAGGAACGCCGCCAGCCCCGGCAGGACGTCGAACACCCCGACGAGGATCACCGCCGGAAGGACGAAGAGATAGGCCTCGATGTGCTCGAAGAGGATCCGCCGGCGTCGCGGGTCGAGCCGCGCTGCTAGGACTCCCCCTGCCACCGTCGGCGATGATAGGGGGACAGTGCCCATCTATGACCACATCTGCGATCACTGCGGACACGCGTTCTCGGTGGTCCGCGCCTACAGCGATCCACCGGTCGACAAGTGTCCGAACTGCGGCAAGAAGCCGCGGCGGGTCCTGACCGCTCCTTCGATCGTGTTCAAAGGGTCGGGCTGGTACAAGACGGACAGCCGCACGTCGTCGGCGCCCGCGAAGAGCGACGGCGCGAAGTCGGGCGAGTCCGGCTCCGACGCGAAGACCGGCGAGGCCAAGCCGGACTCGAAGCCTTCCGAGACGAAGCCCGCCGCGAAGGATCCGGCTCCGGCCTGATGGAGCGGCTCGAGCGCCTCGCGAGCATGGTGCTCGAGGGGTGGACCGCCAGGATCTTCCGCACGCGCCTCCAGCCGGTCCAGATCGCCAAGCGCCTGATCCGCGCGATGGAGTCGCACCAGACGATCTCGCTGGCCAAGACCTTCGTCCCGAACTCGTACGTCGTGTCGCTCGCGCCGCGCGACTACGCGCAGTTCGAGCCGTACCGCCGCAGCCTGGAGCGCGATCTGGCGGAGGCCATCCTGGGCGCGGCTCGCGAGCGGGGCTTCACCCTGCTCTCGTTCCCGACGGTCGAGATCGAGCGGGACGACGATGTGGCGTCGGGCGACGCGCGGGTCTCGTCCGCCCTGATCGACGCGAGCGGGGACGAGGTCGCCCCCGGGTCGCCGGAGCTCGGCCACGTGGAAGCCGGGCACACGATGGTCCTCGACCGAGAGGCGCTGCTGCATGACCGGCCGCGGGCGCCCAAGGCCTTCATCGAGATACCAGCCGAGCGCCGCCGCTTGCCGCTGGGGCCGGAGCCCTTCGCCGTCGGGCGCGACCCCGAGAACGACCTGGTCCTCGACGACCGGAGGGTCTCCCGCCGCCACGCCGAGGTCCGCCTGCGGCTGGGCCGCTACACGCTGTACGACCTGCAGAGCACCAACGGCACGTTCGTGAACGGCCGTCGCGTGGCCGAGGTCGTGCTGTCTGACGGCGATGCCGTGCAGATCGGTGGGACGGAGATCGTCCTGCGGCAGGAGGCCGGGTCCTAGCAGGTGGAGCTGACCTACCAGGTCATCCTCTGGCTCGTTCGCCTCGCGTTCCTCGCGGTGCTCTACCTCTTCCTCATTCGCGCCTTCTCCTCGATGTGGCGGGCGCTGCGGACGGAGGCCGAGCTGGCCGCGCGGCCCGCGCTGGCCTACCTCGTGGTCCAACGCAGCCACGCGCAGGGGCCGCGCGTCGGCGAGCGGCTGCCGCTCCGCGCGATGAGCGCCATGGGCCGCGATGCCGGGAACGATGTCGTCGTGAACGACGAGGCGGCCTCGGCCCGCCACGCCATCGTCGAGCTCGCTGACGGCGCGTGGTGGATCGAGGACCAGGGCAGCACCAACGGCACGCTCCTCAACGGCGCGCGCATCGGCCGCCGTGAGCGCATCCGCGACGGCGACGTGGTGGACATCGGGCGGGTGAGCCTCCGCTTCGAGTCGGCACCAGCATGAGCCGAGCGAGGATCCGGCTTCGCCGGTCCGAGCGAGTCCGCAAGCAGCGGAGCGCTCTCGCCGATGAGGCGAGAGAAGAGCAGGCGTGATCCGCATCCGCCCGAGCTCGCGGTTCAGCGAGCTCGGGATGCTGGTGTGGGTCGCGCTCCTGGTAGCCACCGGCTTCCTGGCCGTCGTCGGATCGCGTGCGACGGAGCTCAGCGCAGACGCGCTATTCGTGCCCGTGGCCTTCGTCGCCGTAGGCCTTGTTCTGCACGGCTTCCTCGTCGTGGTCGGCTTCCGCGGCGACCAGCTGCTGCTGCCGCTCGCCCTGGGCCTGACGGGGATAGGACTCGTGCTCGTCGAGCGGCTCGCCCCCGACGTCCTCCTTCTACAGCAGCTGACCTGGACGGTCGTCGCCGGCGGAGCGTTCGTCGGGACGATCCTCATCCCCCGCGACCTCACCGCGCTTTCGCGCTTCAAGTACACGTGGGCACTCCTGGGGATCGTGCTGCTGCTTGCCCCGCTCCTCCCTGGGATCGGACGCGAGATCAACGGCGCCCGGATCTGGATCCAGCTGGGACCCGCGAACTTCCAGCCGGCCGAGGCCGTGAAGGTCGTCATGGTCGTGTTCTTCGCCGCGTATCTGCAGGAGCACCGCGAGCTTCTTGCCACGGCACAGCGGCGCATCGGCCCGCTGCCCGTGCCGCCGGCGCCCTACCTGATCCCCATCGTCCTGATGTGGGCGATGGCCATGGGCGTCATGGTCCTGCAGAAGGACCTCGGCGCGACGCTCCTCTTCTTCGGGATCTTCCTCGCGATGCTGTATCTCGCCACCGGGCGCGCGCTCTACTCGCTCATCGGCCTGGGGATGCTCGTGGCCGGCGGTGCCGTGGCGGCCCAGGTGTTCGCGCACGTCAACGCGCGGATCGTCACGTGGCTCGAGCCGTTCGCCGAGGAGCTGCGCTTCGGCGCCAGCTACCAGCTCGTCCAGGGACTGTTCGCGTTCGCGAACGGCGGGCTCTTCGGGGCCGGCCTCGGTGCGGGCATGCCCGACCGGATCCCCGTCGTGTGGAGCGACTTTGTCTTCGCCGCCTTCGCCGAGGAGGTCGGCTTCGTCGGTGCGCTCGGGCTCCTGGCCCTCTACCTCGTCTTCGTCTTCCGGGGCATGGCCATCGCGCTGCGCGCGCCAACGCCATTCCTTCAGCTGCTCGCCGCGGGGCTCTCGTTCATCGTCGCCTTCCAGGCGCTGGTGATAGTCGGCGGCAACGCCAAGCTGATCCCGCTCACCGGCGTCACCTTGCCTTTCCTCTCCTACGGAGGCAGCTCCCTGGTCACGAACTTCGTGATCGTCGCGCTGCTGCTCCGCGTGAGCGACATCAGCGCTCGTATCAGAGGCTCATGACGCCCATCGGAGCGAACATCCGCAGGCTGACGCTGGTCATCGCCCTGGCGTTCCTCGCCACATCCGTGGGCGTCGGCTACTGGACGCTCGACGTGGCCGGGATAAGCGGCGACCCGTTCGACCCGCGGCTCTACGCCAGCCTCTACGACCGCCCCCGCGGAAGGATCCTGGCCGCCGACGGGACCGACCTCGCGGTGAGCGTGCGCGGGGGCGACATCTACGTGCGCCAGTACGCGGAACGGTCCCTGGCGCAGGTGGTCGGCTACGCGTCGTTCACGTACGGAGCGACCGGGCTAGAAGGCGCCTACGCGGAGTCGCTGATCGGACGCGACGCGGCCGACCCAGTCTCGCAGCTCCGGGCGCGCTACCTGGGCGAAGTGACGGAGCCCGCCGTGGTCAGGTCATCGATCGTGGTCGCGGTCCAGCGCGCGGCCGCCGCGGCCCTCGGCAACAGGAAGGGCGCCGTCATCGTCCTCGATCCGCGGACCGGAGAGGTCCTGGCATCGGTGAGCCAGCCCGACTACGACGCTGCGCAGATCGCAAACCCGGACACGGAGGACCAGGCGTGGACGCAGGTCACCGAGAACGAGGAGCGGCCGCTCCTCGATCGCGCGCGCCAGGGACTCTATCCGCCGGGCTCGGTCTTCAAGATCATCACCGCCGCGGCGGCGCTGGAGGCGGGCGTGGATCCGAAGCGGAAGATCCGCGTGGACGATCCTTTCAAAGCGGATCCGTCGTGGGGGAACTACGCCGTGCAGTCCGCGACCAACGCCCACGGCGACTTCGACATGAACCTCGCGTTCGCTCGCTCCGAGAACATCTACTTCGCGAAGCTGGCGCTGGAGATCGGCGCCGACCGCATGGAGGAGTACGCCGCGCGATTCGGCATCGGCACCGCGCCCGCCTCAGAGCTGCCCAGCGCGAGCGGCCAGCTCTCCGACTCGGGCGAGCTCGGGCGGCCGATCCTCCTCGCGGACACCGCTTTCGGTCAGGGCGAGCTCCTGGTCTCGCCGCTCCAGATGGCGCTCGTCGCCGCGACGATCGCGCGCGGCGGGTCCATGCCCACGCCTCACTACGCCAATGCGGTGCTGAGCCCGAGCGGCGACCCACTGCGCCTGATCGGACCGGGCGCCGCCGCACAGGTCATCAGCCTCGAGACCGCGGTCACGATCGGCGAGGCCATGGTCGTGGCGGTGAACGCGCCGGGTGCCTTCGCGGCGGGCGCCCGTATACCGGGAGTGATCGTCGCCGGGAAGACCGGGACCGCCGAGACGCCCTCCGGCGCGCCCCACGGCTGGTTCGTCGGCTTCGCTCCCGCCCAGGACCCGATCGCGGTGGTGGCGGTCCTGATCGAGAACTCGCCCAAGGGCGGCGAAGATGCGGCGCCCGTCGGCGCGGCCGTTCTCCGGGCTGCCCTCGCCCGTTAAAGAGGTAGTAAGGATCGCGCAAACGAACCAAATGTGGGCGCGTCGCGTATAGAGGGCTAACACCTTCAGCCAATACCATGAGGAACGAGCGGGCCGCACCAGGCCCGGGGAGTGACGAGTGACTGAGACCGAGCTCAGCCGCCGCGTAGCGTCCGTCGTCGAGAACGTCGAAAAGGTCATCTTCGGCAAGCACCACGAGGTCGAGCTGGCGCTCGTCGCCCTTCTATGCCGCGGCCACATCCTGATCGAGGACGTCCCCGGGACCGGCAAGACCGTCCTGGCCAAGTCGCTGTCGCGCTCGATCGGCTGCAGCTTCCGCCGCATCCAGTTCACCCCTGACCTCTTGCCGTCCGACGTGACCGGCGTGGCGATCTTCGACCAGCGCACCAGCAGCTTCGAGTTCCGGCCTGGCCCGGTGATGAGCCAGATCGTGCTCGCGGACGAGATCAACCGTGCCACCCCCAAGACGCAGTCCGCGCTGCTCGAGGCCATGGAGGAGCGGCAGATCACCGTCGACGGCGTGACCCATCGGCTCCCGGAGCCTTTCCTGGTCATGGCGACGCAGAACCCGATCGAGTACGAGGGAACTTTCCCGCTCCCCGAGGCGCAGCTCGACCGGTTCTTCCTGCGTCTCCAGCTTGGCTATCCGAGCCCGGAGCAGGAGATCGCGATCCTCGACGCGCAACGGGTCCAGCACCCCATCGAGACCCTGGGCCAGGTCGTCTCGTCCGAGGACCTCATCGAGGCTCAGCAGCGCGTGCGTGACATCCACGTCGCGCCCGCCGTGAAGAAGTACGTGGTCAGCGTCGTGGGCGCGACCCGCTCCCACCCCGACGTGTATCTCGGCGCCTCACCCCGCGGGTCGCTCGCGCTGACGCGCGCGGCGCAGGCCTATGCGGCCATCCGCGGACGTGACTTCGTCCTGCCCGACGACGTGAAGGCGCTCGCCGCGCCGACGCTGTCGCACCGGCTCATCCTCCAGCCGCAGGCGCGCCTCAAGGACCTCGCCACGACGACCGTCATCGCCGAGGTCCTCGCGAGCGTGCCGGTGGAGATGACGCCCGCGGCCGCGCGGGCCTAAGGGGCCGCGGTGCGGCCCTGGCACTTCGCGGCCCTCTGGATCGGCCTCTTCGTCACCGCCGTGGCGAGCGGGATCGACCTGCTCTACTACCTGTCCTACCTGGTGCTCTTCGTCGGCGTGACGATGTGGATCGTCTCGCGCCAGACGCTCGAGGGACTCAGCGTGAAGCGCCAGATCGGCCAGGCGTACGCGCACCTCGGCGACACGATCGAGCTCCGGTACGAGCTGTTCAACGCGCACCGCTTCGGGAAGCTCTGGCTCGAGATCTTCGAGGAGTCGAGCTGGCCGGAGCACCTTCCCGGGCGTGTGCTCTCGATCGCCGGACAGAAGGACCGCAAGTGGAAGGTGCTGGTGCGCGCGCTGCGCCGCGGACGCTTCCAGCTCGGCCCGATCGTTCTCCGTTCGGGCGATCCATTCGGGCTTTTCTCCACTGAGATGCGCGTCGACGCGCCCGCGCTGATCCTCGTGTATCCGAAGGTGCTACCGCTGCTGCACTGGCAGCTGCCCGGGTCGCAGCTGGAGGGCGGCGTTCTCACGGGGCAGCGCTCGCTGCAGGCCACGAGCATGGTCATGGGCATCCGCGAATACCAGCCGGGCGACTCCTACAAGAGCATCCACTGGCGCTCTTCCGCGCGGCACCGCACGCTTCAAGTGAAGGAATTCGAGCTCGACAGAACGGCCGACCTCTGGATCTACCTCGACCTCGACCGGCACTGGCACCGCGGCGACGGCGAGAGCGCCACCATCGAGCGCGCCGTGACGGTCGTCGCGTCGGTCGTGCAGAAGGCGCTGCGCGAGCACCGCAACGTCGGTCTCATCACGAGCGGCCTCAAGCCGGACGTACTGCAGCCCGACCGCGGCACCAAGCAGTCCGGGAAGCTCATGCAGTACCTCGCTGAGATCCAGGCGACCGGCGACCTCTCCATCGCCGAGACCCTGATCGAGACCACGCCGCGCCTCCGCCGCGGCTCCTCGTGCCTGATCGTCACTCCGTCGCTCGACCGCCAGTGGGTCCGTCCCGCGGGAACGCTGCGCGAGGCTGCGATCTCGACCCAGGCCGTGATCGTCGGCCCGCCGTCCTCGACGGACGATCGCGACCGGGCGCGCCTGCACTCCGTCGTGGGTGAGCTGGCGATCGCGGGCGTCCCGACCGCATTCCTCTCGGTCGACTCGCGGATCGAGGACATCTTCCGCGAGTCGAAGGTGGCCTGATGAGCGCATCGGCGCTGCTCCGGGCGCTGTTCCCGCCGGTGGACCTCGGGCGGCTTCGCTTCCGGGGCGGCTGGTCGGGCCTTCCGATCTTCGCGATCATGTGCCTCGTCTACCCGCTGTCACTGCAGCAGGCCGACTGGGTCGCCCTCTCCGAGCACTTCACGAACGTAGCCCTGGTCGGGATCCTCGCTGGGACCCTGATCGGGAACTCGCGGCTCGGCCTGATGCGCGCGACGGTGCTCTCGATCTTCGTCGGCGCCCTGACGGTCGTCGTGCTGACGATCTTCGGCATCAACGAGGGCAGCTTCCGCGAGCGGGCGGTGGCGCTCGGCATCGACGTGAACACGTGGCTCACGCAGGTCGTCGCCGGCGAGGCCGCCCGCGGGCAGACGGTCTTCACGATGTTCCTCGGCGCGAGCGTGTGGGGCGCCAGCTACATCGGAGCGTTCGCACTCGCGCGGTCACGGCGCGTCTGGGAAGGGATCGTCATCAACGGCGTCTGCCTCACGGTCAACGTGTCGCTCGCGCTGACGCCGCTCCTCCTCGACCTCGTCGTGTTCTCGCTGTGCGCCCTGGTCCTCATGGTCCGCCTGCACATCGTCTCGCTGACCGAGCGCTGGGAGGCGCGGAACATCCAGCCGACCGGCGAGATGGACTGGCGGGTCCTGCGCGGCGGCCTGACCTGGACGACCGTGCTCGTGATCATGGCCCTCGTCGCCCCGCGGGTCGGCGCGGCCGAGGCGCTGGGCACGGCGTTCACCGCGTTCGAGGCCCCTTACCAGGCCGTCGAGGCAGAGTGGCAGCGGTTCTTCGCCGGCGTCTCCGGCCCCAGCCGCCTGCGCGGCGTGTCGTTCAATGAGTCCATCCGCCTCGGCCAGTCGCCGAACCTCGGCGAGGCGACCGTGGTCTATGTCGACGCGCTCCAGGGCCGCTTCTGGCGCGTGATCACCTACGACTTCTACAACGGTCAGGGCTTCCGCTCGACCGAGATCGACCGGACCGACGACGTCACCGCGGAGGAGACCCGCCTCCGTGAGCCGTTCGAGGCCACGTTCGAGGTCGTCGAGGCGATCGGCGGCAACCGGCTGTTCGCGCCGAACGAGCCCATCGCCGCCACGGTGCCGATCCAGTTCCTGGTCGGATCGGATCACTCGTTCTCGAGCGGTATCCGCGCGGTCGAGTCGCGGCACGCGCAGGGCACGTACAAGGTCCTGTCGCTGATCTCCGTGGCCGACAAGGGGTCGCTGCGCCGCGCGAGCACGACGATCTCCGATGACATGAAGCGCACGTACCTGCAGATCCCCAGCAGCCTGCCCCAGCGGGTGCGCGAGCTCGCGCGTGAGGTGACGGCCGGCTTCGACAATCCGTACGACCGCGCGGAGGCCATCGAGTCGTTCCTTCGGACCAACTACCGCTACGCGCCGGTCGTGCGGCCGCCGCCACCGGGACGCGACCCCATCGACTTCTTTCTGTTCGACCTGAAGGAGGACTTCTGCGAGTACTTCGCGGGGTCCATGGTCATGATGCTGCGCGAGGTCGGCGTTCCCGCGCGGCTGGTCGAGGGCTTCACCAGTGGCACGTTCGATCCCAACCTCGGCAAGTACGTGGTGAAGCAGATCAACGCGCACGCCTGGGTCGAGGCGTACTTCCCGGGCTACGGCTGGATCGAGTTCGAGCCCACTCCCTCAGAGACACCCTTCCTTCGGCCGGAGCTGCCGCTGACCCCGCTCGATGGCACGACCGATCCGATCACGGGCGAGCAGAGCGACCGCGACCTCGGCGACTCGCGTATCGCGGAGCTGGAAGCGCAGTTCGCGGAGGAGTCAGGCGCGACGGGCGGCGACATCGGCACGACGAGCACGCCGCTCGGCGACCCGGCGCCGGCCATCGGTCTGGTGGGCCTGCTCCTGCTGGCGGCGCTCGCATTCGTCGCCCGCTTCGAGCTGCGGTTCCGCCGGCAGACGCCGGTCGAGGCAGCGTGGGGAAAGACGAGACTGCTAGCGGCCTACGTCGGCCATCCCTCGAGGTCGAGCGAGACGCCCTACGAGTTCGCCGACGCGCTCGCCCGGATCATCCCCGACGCACGGGCGCCGATCCGCACGATCGCCGATGCTCACGTGCGCGAGCACTACGCCCCGAACGGTGCGGACGACTCGCTGCGGGAGGCCGCCGAGGATGCCTGGTGGCGTGTCGCGAAGGAGCT
>CAZTAI010000020.1:0-14912 GCA_964611555.1 uncultured Chloroflexota bacterium
GCCGTCGTGGTCGGCATCGAGGGTCAGGTCCTCACGGTCGCGCTCGGGCAGCCGAACGCCGCCGCAGTGGACGCGCTCTCGAAGGCTTCAGGTCTCGCGGTCTATCCCGTGTACAGCAACGCTTCGGACCTGGAGGCGACCCGCCGCCGACTCAGCTAGGCGCGCTCGCCCTTCGCTGCCGGCCGCAGCTCCTCGCGCTCTACACCGCCGTCCGCACCGCGGAAGAGATAGCCGACCCCGGGCACCGTCTGGATCACGTCGCGCTGCGTCCCGTCGGATCCGAGCTTGCGGCGCAGGCGACTGACGTTCAGCTTCACGAGGTCGCCGCCGACGTCCGCGTCGTAGCCCCACACGCCTTCGAGGATCTCCTCCTGCGTGAGGACGCGTCCGGGGTTCGCCATGAAGTGGCGCAGCAGCTTGAACTCGGTCGGGGAGAGGTGGACCGGGACCTGCCCGGTGCGCACCTCGTGCGTCGCTTCGTCGAGGACGATGTCGCCGGTGCGGTATATCGACGGCGCGGGACGCCCCCGCGCTTGGACGGAGCGGCGAAGGATCGCCTTCACGCGCGCGACCAGCTCCTTCGGCCGGAAGGGCTTGGTGATGTAGTCGTCCGCGCCAAGCTGCAGGCCGCGGAGGACATCGGTCTCGTCCTGCCGCGCGGAGAGGATCAGGATCGCGACGTGCTCGTCGCTGCGCCGCATGCGCTCGAGCACGACGAATCCCGCGAGCTTGGGCAGGTTCAGGTCGAGGACGACGAGGTCGGGCTTGTCCCGGGTGAAGGCATCGACGGCGCTCTCGCCGTCGTAACAGCGCGTGACCTCATAGCCCTCGCGTCTGAGGGCGTAGTCGAGGAGCTCGACAAGGTCGCGATCGTCGTCAACGACCAGTAGCTTCACGCGTCACCCGCTTCCTCAGCCAACTCTCGGGCCTTAGGGATCGTGAAGTGTACTGAAGTACCGCGGTCCTCCACGCTCTCGATGCGCACGTCGCCGCCCTGTGCCTGCACGATCGCGCGAACGATCGTGAGCCCGAGGCCCAGACCGCCCGCCGCCTCACGCACCAGTCGCGATCGGTAGAAGCGCTGGAATAGGCGCGGCTGCTCGTCCAGGGGGATCCCCTGGCCCTCGTCGGCGACCGTCACCCGCACGTAGCCGTCCGCCACGCGCGACGACACCGTCACCGTCGTGGATTCGGGTGAGTACTTGCTGGCATTGGTCAGCAGGTTCGCCAGCACCTGTGACGTGCGGCGCGGATCGGCGAGGACGCGGTCCGCGCCCGGCGCGACGTCGGTCACGATCCGCTGCCCCTTCCCGTCGTAGATGGGCTGAATGAAGATCAGCGCCTCCTGGAGCGCGTGGCGGAGGCTCGTCGGGATGGTGCGGACGTGGAAGGTCCCCGCCTCGATGCTGCCGGCGTCCAGAAGGTTCTCGACCAGATGCTCGAGGCGGTATCCGCTTCGGCGCAGCGTCGCCAGCATCGTCGCCAGCTCCTCGCGCGGCATCGAGAGGGCGTCCTGGTGAAGAAGGTCGAGCGATGCCGAGAGAGCGGCGATCGGCGTGCGCAGCTCGTGCGCCACCTGGAGGAGGAAGTCTTCCTTTAGGCGCAGCAGCTCCGCCTGGGCGGTGACGTCGCGGATGGTGCTGATGCGACCGCGGCCGCGGACGTCGGTCGAGACGATCTCGAGGACGCCCATGCGATCCTCTCGCGGGAACCACGCGCGGCGGACGACGTGACCCTCGCTCTCCTGCACCGTCGCCGCGCCGCTCACGAACAGCAGCTCGGTGAACTGTTTCCCGAGGAGCGCGTCCTCGCCCAGCAGGCGGAAGGCGGCGGGGTTCGCGCTCAGGATCCGACCGTCAGAGTCTGAAACGACGACGCCGTCGGTGAGAGCGACGAGAGCTTCCTCGAGCGCCAGGACGTCGAGGGGCTCGTCCGCGCGGCCGTGGTCCGGCCCGCTGCCCGGGCGCTTGCGTTCGGTGGTCATGCCGAAGCCGGCGCTGGCAGCGGGATGCGCAAACGAACGCGGGTCCCGTGACCGGGGCTCGAGTCGATCGTGAGCCGCGCGCCGATGAGACGCGCCGACTCGCGCATCTGTAGCAATCCCAGGCTGCCTCTGGACGCGTAGTTCTGGAGGGTGGCGGCGACGTCGAAGCCTAGGCCGTCGTCCTCCACCAGAGCGGCCACGGAGTCCTTCTCGTCCGTGACGTCGATGGAGACGCTCTTGGCGCGGCCGGTCTTGATGGCGTTGCCGGCGGCCTCGCGGATGACGTGGAACGTCCCGGCCTCGATCTCGAGGCCCAGGCGCCTGGTCGAGCTCACGTCTCGCGCGGTCACGCGCGTTCCCGCGGTGCCATCGAGGCGCTCGGCGAGCGCGCGGACCGCTGCGGACAGTCCCTCCTCCTCCAGGACCACCGGCCGCAGCGCGAACAGAATGTCCCGCAGGCCGCGCTGCGCATCGACGAGCCGCTGCCGAAGATCGCTCAGCTCGGCCATAGCCGCAGGGACGTCGCTCTCGGCGCGCCTCTGCGCGAGCTCGATCGACAGCGCGGCATTGGCCAGGGTCTGCGCGACGCCGTCGTGGAGGTCGCGTGCGAGGCGGTGTCGCGTCTCCTCGGCGATCCGCACCTGCCGCAGCCGCTCGCGCGCGAGCTCCTCGGTGAGGTGGACGTACTCGAGCGCGACGCCCGCGGAGGCGGCTAGCGCCATGCCGAGCGCCTCGTGCTCTCTCGTGAAGGGCCCGTCGTGGTGGTTCACCAACTGCAGCACGCCGAGGCGCCCGCCGCCGCCGCGCGGCGCGATCGGCAGCACCAGCAGCGAGCGCGTCCGGAACCCGGTGCGCGCGTCGACGCTCGGGTCGAACCGCGCGTCGCCGTACGGATCGTCGATGCGGAGAGGGCCTCCGGTCCGGCAGACCTCGGACGCGAGGCTGCGGCCGTCGAGCGGCAGGCGGATCTCGCGCAGCTCGCTCTTGGTCAGGACGCGCGACCACAGCTCCTGGCTCGACTCGTCGATCACGTACAGCGTGGCCCGCTCGGCGCTGAGAAGCGCCGTCGCGGTCGACGTGATCCGCTCCAGGACACGGTCGATGTCCGCTTCGAGCGCGAGCGAGCGCTGCAGCTCGAGGAGCGCGCCGAGCTGCTCCGCTGACTGCGCCGGGTCGCTGTGCATGGGCGCGCCCAGTATGGGGTGCGTTACCCGCGTCCTTCGGCTATCGCGCGCACCGTCTCGAGCGTGTCGATCTCACCGACCGGCTTGTCGGGCCGCAGCCGAACGATGCGAGGGAACCGCATCGCGTACCCCGAGTCGTGCCGGTCGCTCCGCTGGATCTGGTCGAAGGCGACCTCGATCACCGTGTCTGGCCGGACGATGAGGAGGCGACCAAGATCACGCGTCGTGCTCCGCAGGAAGTGCTCCGTCATCTCCGCGATCTCGCGGTCGGTGAGGCCGCTGTAGGCCTTGCCCACGTTGCGCAACGTCCCCTGCTCATCGACCACCGCGAAGGTGTAGTCGGAGAGCACGCCGCGGCGCTTGCCGTGGCCCCACTCGACGGCAGTAACGACGACGTCGATCGTGCGCAGGGCGCGTTTCACCTTCAGCCACTCCATGCCGCGGCGACCCGGCCGGTAGGGGGACCGCGGATCCTTGACCATCAGCCCTTCGTTGCCGCGCTCGCGCGCCGCGAGGAACTCGCGGTCGAGCGCCGCCGGCAGCTCATCGGGACCGAGGTCGACCGTTGCCGACCGCGCGAACAGGAGCGGTGGAACGAGCGGGAGCTGCCTGAGGATGTCGGCGCGCTCGGCGAGCGGTCGCTCGAGGAGCGGCACGCCGTCGCGCTCGAGGATGTCGAAGACGACCAGGCTCGCGGGAAGGCGTCCCAGGATGTCTCCCTCGACGTCCTTGCGGCCGAGCCGCGCCGCGAACTCCGTGAACAGGACGGCGCGATCCCCGCGGAACGCGAGGACCTCGGCGTCGAGGACGAAGCTCCCGGGGATCGCTCGCAGCGGATCCTGGAGCTCCGGGTACCGGTCGGTCACGCGGTCCAGCGTTCGCGAGAAGATCTCGAGACGGTCGCCGGCCTTGTGCACCTGCGCGCGCACGCCGTCGTACTTGTCTTCCACGATGTATGGGGCGGGGAAGCGCTTCGGGACCTCGGCGAGGTCGAGCACCGGGGTCGCGAGCATCATCCCGATCGGCGCGAAGTGAGCGAAGGCGGCCGCCTCGAGCGTGCCGGCCTTCGCGCGCACCGCGGCCTCGCCGATGTCGCCGCCCAGCATGTTCGCGCGCGCGACCGCTTCGCGCGTCCGCTCGAACGCCTTCGCGATGGCCTCTTCGACCAGGCTCTCGCGCAGCCCGATGCGCATGTCGCCACCGACGATCTTCACGATGTAGCGGGCCTCGGCTCCGGTCGCCCTCGCGACGAGTGCGCGGACCAGCGCGCGCTTCGCGTTGGACCCGCGAGTCGCCGCGATCTCGTCGAACGCGCCGGCGAGGTCGGCCAGCGCGAGCGGGCGCTGGTCGGGCGGCGGTGTCGTGATGAGCTCCGCCGCCACGTCCCCGAGGTCGGCGTGCCGCTGGTACGAAGCGGCGATGTCGTCGCCGCCGGCGCCCGCGCGCTCCTGGATCGCTTCGGTGAGCGCGCTCCAGCCGACGGACAGCACGCGCTGGTCGGCTCGAGAGAAGGGCCCGCCAGCGAACAGGCGTGCCGCGACCGCGAGGTCGGCGTCCGGGAGCGTGCGGAAGTACGCTGCCAGCGCGTCGAGCTTCTGAAGCTTGCGCGTCGTCGCCTGGACGGCGTCGGCCGCGCGCACCCATTCGGCAAAGGAGGACATCCCCGTGGGCATCATCGAGCTGCTCATCGTGGTCCTGGTGATCCTGTGGCTCCTCGGCTACTTCGGCCGGGGCCGCTTCGCCCGTGGCGGGCCGGACCTGCCCGCCTCGCCACCGTTCGGCGGCAGCTGGATCCACTTCCTGCTCATCGTCGCGGTCATCCTCGTCATCCTGAGGCTCCTCCGGGTCATCTGATGCAGCGCTCGCCGGATCCCGGCCAGCCGATGTCGCGCGTCCCCTACGGGCACGGCGAGATCGAGTTCATGGTCCAGCCCTGGTTCGATCTCGACGTGCTCGGCTCGGCACCCGCGGATCCGGTCGAGCTCGGGTCCGCCATCCGGGAGGCGCTGGCGGAGCCCCTGGGGGGACCAAGGCTCGTGGACCTCGCGCGCCAGGCGGTGTCCCGCCGGCCTACGGCGACCGCCGTCATCGCCGTCACCGATCTCACCCGGGCGTGTCCCGACGCCGCGCTGGTGCCCCCGCTCCTGGCGGAGCTGAACGCGGGAGGCATCCCGGACGACCGCATCACCGTGATCGTCGCCATCGGGCTGCACCGCGCGACGACCGACGAGGAGAAGCGCGAGAAGCTAGGAGCCGTCGTCGACCGCGTGCGCGTGGTCGACTCGGACGGACGCGATCCGTCGAAGTGGGCGGATCTGGGCCGGATACCTCCCTACGACGTCCCGGGCTACACGCAGCGCATCGTGAAGGACGCCGACCTCGTGGTCGCCACCGGGATCGTCGAGCCGCACCAGTACGCCGGGTACTCCGGCGGCCGCAAGACCGTCGCCATCGGCTGCTGCGGCGAGCCGACCATCACCGCTACGCACGGTATGCGGTTCCTGGAGGACCCGGGCGTGCGGCTAGGGCGCATCGACGGCAATCCCTTCCACGAGACCGTCACCGAGATCGCGCGCCGGGCGGGACTTCGCTTCTGCCTGAACGTCGTGGTGGACGACCAGGAGCGCGTCGTCGCCGTCGCTGCGGGCGAGCCGGACGCGGTGCTCCGGAAGCTGGTCGAGCGCGCCTCGGCCATCTACACGCGGCCTATCGCGAAGCAATACGACATCGCCATCGCCGGTGTCGGCGCACCCAAGGACGTGAATCTGTACCAGGCGTCGCGAGCAGCGACGTACCTGCGGTTCGCGCCCACGCCCGTCGTGCGAGAGGGCGGGTCGATCATCGTCCCGGCGCAGCTGCCGGAGGGCGCCGGCGAAGGAGCGGGGGAGCAGCGCTTCCTCGCGGCCCTCGAGAACTCGGCGTCGCCGGCCGCGGTCGTGGAGGCGGCGCGCCAGCACTTCGCGGGTGGCGAGCAGCGCGCGGTCATGGTCGCGCTAACGCTGCAGCACTGCCAGATCGTCGTCGCGGCATCGGAGTCGGCGGACGTTGTGCGCCGCGCGAAGATGCGCGTAGCGGTCGACGTCGAGGAAGCGCTCGATATCGCCTACGAGCACATCGGGCGACCGGAGCGCGCAAGCCTGCTCCTCGTGCCGCGGGCGCTCCACACCCTCCCGATCGTCCAAGGAGAGCTTGATCCGGCCTGAAGGCGGCCGCTCCGGTCGTCCCGGCATGACTCTCGCTACGATCGACTGACGTGGGCTGCTGTCTCGGGGGATGCCTCCGCCTTCTGGCGTTCTGGCTCTGGCGCGCGCTGCTCGCCGCGGCGATCGCGGTGCTGTTCGCGCGCGTGGATGCCTACATCGAGCAGCGCGGTATGGGCGACTCGCTAGCGGGCCGCGCCTGGGGCGCCTATCGCGCCCGCGGGGGTAAGGGCAAGAAGCCGCCCACCGGAGGGACGTCGGGCCCCAGCGAGCTCTGATCGCTAGGCTCGGCAACGTGACGGGCCCCACGCGGATAGACCAGTTCCGCATCCCCACGCGCGTCATGTTCGGGCGTGGCGTAGCGCTTCAGGTCGCCGAGCCGCTGCGGCAGGTCGGGGCCAAGCGTGTCCTGATCGTCACCGACCCCGGCGTCGTGAAGGTCGGCCTGGTCGCGCCGATCGAGGAGAAGCTCCGCGAGGCCGGGATCGCCTACGAGATCTACGACGGCGTCGTGCCGGACCCGACCGTGGACGACGTGACGCGTTGCTTCGAGCGCGCGCGCGAGACTGGTGCGGACGCGCTCGTGGCCGTGGGTGGGGGATCGTCCATCGACACGGCCAAGATGGCCGGCGTCCTCATGACGAACGGCGGGACGGTCCTCGACTACATCGGCATGGACAAGGTCCCGAAGCCCGCGGCGCCGGTGATAGCGATCCCTACGACGGCTGGGACGGGCGCGGAGATCACGATCAATAGCGTCATCGCCGACCCGGCCCAGCACAAGAAGCTGGTGATCATCAGCCCCAACGCGACGTGCCTCTTCGCGCTCGAGGATCCGGACATGACGGTGGGGCTGCCGCCGTTCCTCACCGCGATCACGGGTATGGACACCCTGGTACACGCGATCGAGTCCTTCACGTCGAAGAACGCCTACCGGATGACCGAGGTCCTGGCCCTGGAGGCGATCCGGGACGCCGCCTGGGCGCTGCCCCGTGCGGTGAAGGACGGCAAGGACCTCGAGGCGCGTGAACGGATGATGCGGTCGGTGGTCACGGCCAGCCTGGCGTTCAGCAACACGCGCCTCGGGAACGTGCACGCCATGGCGTTGCCGCTCGGCGGGTGGTGCCATGTCGCGCACGGGACGGCGGTCGCGGTCCTGCTGCCACACGTCATGGAGTTCAACCGGAACGCCGCCGCGGAGAAGTACGCCGCGATCGCGACCGCAATGGACGCCGGGAAGGACGGAGCGGCGGCGGTCCGGCGCACGAGCGAGCTGCTCGAGGAGATCAAGATCCCCAAGCGGCTCTCGGAGGTCGGTGTCACGGACGACAAGATCCCGCTGATGGCGAAGGACGCGATGCTCTCGGGGAACATCCTGGTGAACCCGCGGACCACCGCCCACGCGGACATCGAAGCCCTCTACCGCGCGGCGCTCTAGCCGACCAGTGCCGACCGCGATCTTCGACATGGACGGCGTCCTCTACCGGGGATCGCAGGTCCTCCCGTACGCGCGCGAGACCCTCGAGCGCTTGCGGAAGGCGGGATGGCACGTGTACTTCGCCACCAACAACTCGACGGCCACGCGGGGGCAGTACGTCGAGCGCCTTCGAACGCTCGGTCTCGGCGGCGACGAAGAGCACGTCGTGACGAGCGCCTATGCGACGGCCCACTACCTCGAGCGCCTCGACCCGCAGCCGCGCGACATCCTCGTCTTCGGCGCCAACGGCCTCCGGAACGAGATCCGCGCGGTCGGACTTCCGGTCCGCGATCCGGCGGACGTTCCGGGCATCGACCCACCTCCAGAGGCCAGCGCCGACGGCGTGGACCCGGCCGCGATGCGCCGCTACCTCGAGACGATCCCGCTCCCGCCGCCGCCGGACACCGTCGTGGTGGGTCTCGACCTGCATCTCACCTACGCGAAGCTCGCGGAGGCACAGCGTGCCGTCTTGGCTGGCGCGCGGTTCATCGCCTCGAACAAGGACCGGGCGTATCCGGTCGAGGGGCGCTTCCTTCCAGGAGCCGGCAGCATCGTGACAGCGATCGAGGTCGCGACCGGCCGCAAAGCGCTGTGCATCGGCAAGCCCGAGCCCTTCCTGTTCGAAGAGGCGATCCGGCGGGCCGGACCCGACGCGGGACCGGTCGTGGTGATCGGGGACTCGACCGACTACGACATGGTGGCCGCGCACCGCGTGGGCGCCCTCGGCGTGCTGATCCTCACCGGGCTCACCGAGCCGGGGGCCGTGGAGCACGCGGCCGGCGAGGCGAAGCCCGACCACGTGATCCACTCGCTGGAAGAGCTCTTCGCGCTCCCCGCATTCGCGGGGGCGTGACCTAGGTCCACCTACGGGGCCGAACGAGCGAGCACCCGCTCGCGAACACCCCGGGGCCGCATGGCGTCTTGGTCGCAGGAGGTGTCCAGATGAGTTCACGCCCGGACACGACCAACGTCAATGTTCCGCCGCCGCCGCCGCGCCGGTCTGCCGGCGGTCTGGTGGCTGGTGCGGTCATCGCCATGCTGGCCCTGGGAGCCCTCGTCGTCGCCGCGCTCTACATGACGCCGGCGCAGGAGTCCCCGGGCGCGGCCGCTTCACCGAGCCCGACGACAACGCCGGGCGAGACCGTAGCGGGAGCGACGGCGACCCCGTCGAGCCCGGCGACCGCCGCCGCGACCACCGCCGCCGGAGGCGAAGGGGGGCAGCGCTACCAGAGCCCGCTCGGCTACAGCGTCGATATTCCCGCTGGCTGGCGGCGCTCCGAGCTGCAGTCTTTGACCCAGCCGGATCCGCCCAGGAACGACCCGAACCTGCTTGCGCGCGATGTCTTCACCAGGCGGAGCGCCGAAGAGGAGCAGCGGATCCAGCCCCGGGATCAGACCGGCTTCCCCGCGGTCTCGTCATACACCGCGTTCGTGCTGATCTACCGCAACCCCGAAGGGCTGACCCCGAGGGAATTCGCCAGCGACAACGCCACCGGCATCACGGGCGGACGCAGTCCCGAGTCGATCGACGACGTCACGTTCGCCAACCGCGGAGCGACCGCCGGCGGTAAGCCGGCTGCGCGAGCGACGTGGCGCTGGGACGAACGGGGTACGTCGTGGGCTATCTATGTCGAGGACGATCAGGAGCGCATGTGGGTCATCGGCTACTACCTGGCCCCGCGTGACATCGACGTCCCGGCGGGTGCGACCGACGAAGACCTGCGCGGGACTGTGGGGACCTTCTCGGCCCCCTGGCTGCGCAGCTAACAAGCTGACACACGGCGGGCGGCGTGCCGGACGCTCCGGCATGCCGCTTGCTCATAGACCGGGCAATGTTCGACTTCGGTATGGGCCTCATGGTGGGACTCGCCCTAGGGCTGATCGTCATCGGCTTCCTGGCCATCGCCGCCTACCAGCGCGGGTACGAGGACGCATTCGGTCGCCGCAAGCAGTGGCGCACCGAGCTCGTCGCCCGCCAGGCCGCGGTGCGGATGCCGGCGGTCGCGGCCCGGAAGGCCAGCTAGCACCGGACCCCGCCGCCAAGGCGGCGTGAGCGCGTCCCGCCGCGCATCTCTGCGACCATTCGCCCCGTGGACCCTCTCCGCGTCGGCGTGGCGCCCTAGCGTGGCCGTCGCCGCGCGGGCCCGACACTTCACCTCGCTCGGGGACCTCGAGCCGGACGATCTCGAGCGCCTGCTCGCCGACGCCGCGGAGCTGAAGAAGCACCCTGTACCGGCGGACGCGCCGCTGCGCGGGCGCTCGATCGCGATGATCTTCGAGAAGCCGAGCCTGCGGACGCGCCTCTCGTTCGAGATGGCGATGGTCCACCTCGGCGGTCACGCGGCCTATCTCGCGCCGGCCGAGGTCGGCCTGGGACGGCGCGAGAGCGTTGCCGACGTGGCCCGCGTGGTCAGCCGATATGTCGACTGCGTAGTGCTCCGGACGTTCGCGCACGAAACGATCGAAGAGTTCGCGAAATGGTCGCCGGTGCCGGTCGTGAACGGGCTCTCGGACCTCTCGCATCCGTGCCAGGGTCTGACGGACGTATTCACGATCCGGCAGAGCAAGGGCGCCAGCCGCGACGTGGTGGTCGCGTACGTGGGGGATGGCAACAACGTCTGCCACTCGCTGATGCTCGGGATCGCGCTCGCCGGCCAGACGCTGCGCGTTGCGACGCCCGCAGGCTTCGAGCCGCAGGCACGGTTCCGTCAGCGCGCGACCGAGATCGCCGCCCGCACGCGAGCGCGCATCGAGCTCACCCACGACGCGCGCGAGGCGGTGCGCGGTGCCGACGTCGTGTACACCGACGTGTGGACCAGCATGGGTCAGGAGCAGGAGTACGAGCGCAGGCGTCGGGCGTTCCAGGGCTACCAGCTGAACGCGGATCTCCTCTCGCTCGCCGCGCGCGACGCGATCGTCCTGCACGACCTGCCCGCCCACCGCGGCGAGGAGATCACCGACGAGGTCATCGATGGACCGCAGAGCGCTGTCTTCGACCAGGCAGAGGATCGGCTCCACGCGCAGAAGGCGCTCCTACGCTGGCTCCTCGGGGCGTCCAGATGACGGAGCGCGTGATCCTGGCCGATTGCTGCGAGGACTGGATCCTGGAGTGGGGCGCGTTCTATCCGGCTGACGGAGCGTTCGCGTGCCCCGAGTGCGGCACCGAGTGGGCGAAGACGCGCGCGGCGTCCTTCCGGCGGGGCATCGACGGCCGGGAGTTCGAGCGCCGCGAGCGTCGTGGCGCATCGGCAGGAGCCGCTTTCCCTCATCTCGCAGCGGCAGACGGTGTCGAGCCGAACGTGGAGCGCTGCTGTGCCAAGATCCTGCTCACGCACGGGGCGCGTATGCGCGAAGGCGCTTTCGTCTGCCCTGTCTGCTCGACCCGCTGGGAGAAGCGCACCGAGCGGCTCCACGGGCTTCGTGTCCCGGTGTTCCTGCGCGAGGGGCTTGCGGGACCCCTCACCATCCAGCCTGGAAGGACACGCCCGTTCCTGGTCGGAGTAGAGGAGTATTCGCCGCCGAGGGACTAGGGCACACGAACAGCGCGCGAGGAGGAAGGCATGACAGAGCAAGTGGCGGAGACGGCAGCGACCTACAACCGCCGACGGCGGGGCATCCTGGGCGGAGCGGTGCTGGTAGCGGTCGGCCTGACCTACCTGCTGCCGACGCTCGGCGTACCCGACGCGACCTCCTACCTCTTCCTCGCTCTGGGCGCCGCGTTCGCCGTCGCGTATCTGATGGGTCTCAGTCCGTACGTGTATCTCGTGCCCGCGGCGATCCTCATCAGCTTCGGGACGGGCCTGCTCGTGCCCGGCTGGTTCGGTCTGCCGGAGGAGACGCTGGCTCCGATCTTCCTGGCGTCGCTGACCGTTGGCCTGGCTGCGGTGTTCGTGATCCGGCCACAGCGGCGCTGGCCGCTGGTCCCGGCCGCGGTCATCGGTCTCGTCGCGCTCGCGGAGATGTTCCGGATCGCGGACATCATTCCGTCAGGCGTACAGCCCCTGTTCGTTCCCGTGATCCTCATCGGCGTCGGCGCCTACCTGATCATGGCCCCCCGGCTCTAGCAGACCCGACCCTCACGCACCGTTCCCGCTCGGTCGCCCGTTAGGCGGCTTGAGACCCGCCTGAAGCCCCGCTTTGCGGGCCTCACCGGATAGTCCCCAGTGACCCATCGCCCGGTCGCTGAACGTTCATGGGGAGCGCGAGGGAGGAGGCTGGGGTGGGACCGCGTTCAGGCGTTCCTGCGGCTTCGAAGCTCCGCACCGGCCGTGAGTGGCTGCGCTCGCGGGGCCCCGTCACGCTCGCCGCCGCTCTCCTTCTAGAGGTCTCGTCCGCCACCGCGCAGAACGGGACCGGTGCGCTCGGTCTGCTGCGAGCAGCTCTGCTCGTGGTGCTTCTGCTCGGAGTCCTGATCGCGGCATCGGTCGATTCGCTGATCACCTCAGCCGCCCACGGCCTCGTGCGCGCCGGTGGGTCGATCGAGCGCTGGACGCGAGTCAGCGTCCTCGGTCTCCCGGTGCCGCTCGATCTGTCGAGCGCGAGCCTGCTCGACCGCGCCGGCCGGCCACTACGCGGCGCGGCGCGTAACGCACGGATCGGCGCGCTTCAGCGCGAGCACGCTCAGCAGACCTACGCCCGCTCGCTGCGGGGGCGCCTCGAGGTCGCTCTCGCCGAGCTACGGAGGGTGCTGCGGCCGTTCTCGCGCCGCCTCGCGCTCGCCGGGCTCGCCGTCGAGTCCCGCGTTCTGTCCGCGCGAGCAGCGCTCATCGCGCGGTCGATCAGTGCCGCCGCGTGGGTCACCCCGCGCGCCGCTGGTGCTCTCGTCGTCGCCCGAGCTCGTGGGGCGCTGCTGTGGCAGGCGACCCGCGCTCGCGTCGTTCCCGTCGCCGTCCGCGTTCTCGCCGCGGCGCGCCCACTCGCTGCAAGCGCGCTACGTCAGAGCCGCCTCGTCGTCCCCGCAGCCCGCGAGGCGACGAGCATCGGCCTCACGCGCTCGCGCGCGGCCCTTGCGGCCATTCCGGTGCCCGCGATCCCTCTGCCGACCATGTCGCTGCGCACGGTCCGCGTCGTCACGCTCGGTCTCCTCATGTCGTTCGTCTTCGCGACGGTCATCGGCACGACCGGCCTGATCGCGAGTCGCGGCTCCGTCGCGCTGGGCGCGTCCACCACGCTCGCGATCATCTCGGGCGACGTGAGCGTGATGGATCCGGGCGCCGGCGAGTTCCGGCCCGGGTTCGACGGCGACATCCTCGGGGCCGGCTCCACGATCAAGACAGGCCCCGAGACCTACGCGGTGCTCACGTACTTCGAAGGCTCCACCGTGTCCATCGACCCGAACACGATCCTCGTGATCGAGGCGCTCCAGGCGAACCCGGACGGCTCGACCGTGATCGGCATGCGTCAGGACATCGGCCAGACGTGGCACGCGGTGACCAAGCTCCTCACGGCCGGATCGAAGTACGAGGTGCGCACACCGACCGCGACGGCCACGGTGCGCGGCACGCTCTTCCTGGTCGGAGTGCAGCTGTCCGGAGACCTCGGCCTGCCCGAGACGCTGATCGAGACGACCGAGGGTGCCGTGGCCGCCGAGCGCGAGCCGACGCCCGAGGAGCCGGACGGGGAGGAGATCATCGTCCCAGCCGGCTTCCAGGTGAAGGCGACGGAGGCCACGCCGATACCGCCGCCCATCCCGGCCCCCGAGCCCGAGCGAACGGTCACCGTGACGATCGGCACCTCGAACTCCGTCGTCGTGGACCCGCAGGGCCGCAGCAACGGCGAGGTGAACGGCCGCATCGTGGTCCAAACACCGGGTGCCACGGTCGAGAAGGTCGACGGCAAGATCGTCGTGACGCTCCCGAACACGACCGACGGAAAGATCTCCACGGTCATCCAGCCAGTGTCTCCACCCGATGACGAAGGGGAGGCGGCGCCGCCGCCCGCCCCCGTCCAAGTGACGACCGTCGTGCAGGAGCGCGGCAAGAGCGAGTCTCGAAGTGAGGAGACGGTCCAGCAGACGACGCAGCCCGCAGTGACCGGCGTCGAGATCAAGAAGAGCACGGACCAGACAGCGCCCCCCGAGCTGCGCAAGCTCGACGAGACCGAGAAGAAGGACGCGCCCAAGATCAAGGTCGCCGAGGTGCCGGACCAAGAGGTCGTCGCGCTGGCGCGCCGCGAGGAGCGCCGCTCGAACGAACGCGACGAGGACGGCAGCGAACAGAACGACAGCGACGACTCCGGCGGCGATGACGGCGATGGGACCGAAGGCGGCGAAGGCAACGTGGGCGATGGCGACGAGGAAGGCGACGAGGGCGACGACGGAGAGCGCAAGGACGAGAGGCCCCGCGGGATCGTCAACGCGATCGTCACCCTGACCCTGCCGCCGCTGTCTGCGGACGAGGTCGCCCGGCGCGAGGAGCAGAAGCGCGAGTCGGAAGGGCGCGAGAAGCGCGAGAACGACCGGCGCGAGGAGCGGCGGCGCGAGGAAGAGCAGAAGAAGATCGACGAGCTCCGCCGAAAGGAAGAGCAGGCGCGCGCGGACGCCGCGCGGCTCGGTGGCGAGCGCCTCCAGGAGGAGGGCCGCCGCGACGTGCGCCGGGAGAGCGAGGAGCGCCGCGGGGAGGAAGACCGCCGCGAGGAGGCGCGCCAGGGCAACGAGCCGGCCGCGCCAGTCGCGCTCTTCCAGCAGGTGATTCGTGCGATCGCTCCTGCGGACAGCAGTACCCGGCGGGACGAGGACGCGCGAGTGGGCGATCTCAAGAAGCAGGAAGAGGAAGCGAAGAAGGCCGCCGAAAAGGCCGCCGAAGAGCTGCGCCGCGCAGAGCAGCGCCTGCGTGAGGACACGATCAAGGCCGAAGAGCAGAAGAGCAAGGACGCCGAGAAGCGGGCCGAGGAGCTGCGCAAGGCCGAGGAGAAGGCAAAGGAAGAGTCCGCGAAGAAGGCCGAAGAGATGCGCAAGATCGAGGAGAAGGCCCGCGAGCAGGCCGCCAAGCTCGAGGCCGAGCAGCGGAAGCAGGCGGAGAAGCTGCTCGAGGAGTTCCGCAAGGCCGAGGAGAAGGCCCGCGAGCAGG
>CAZTAI010000021.1:0-14844 GCA_964611555.1 uncultured Chloroflexota bacterium
GGCGGCGGGCGACCGCGGCGAACGTCTCGTACGTCCCCTGGAGGATGCCCTGGGTCCCGATGTAGATCCAGGACCCCGCGGTCATCTGCCCGTACATCGAGAGGCCGAGGGCTTCGAGCTTCCGGAACTCCTCCCAGGTGGCCCAGTGCGGGACGAGCATCGCGTTCGAGATCAGCACCCGTGGCGCCCACTCGTGTGTGCGGAAGACGCCGACCGGCTTGCCGGATTGCACGAGCAGCGTCTCGTCGGCCTTGAGACGCCGGAGTGTCTCGAGGATCCGGTCGTACGCGTCCCACGAGCGCGCGGCGCGGCCGGTCCCCCCGTAGACGACGAGGTCGTCGGGCCGCTCCGCGACGTCCGGATCGAGGTTGTTCTGGATCATCCGGAAGGCCGCTTCCTGAGGCCAGCCCGCGCAGCTCAGCTTGGTGCCGCGGGGGGCCCGGACCGGGCGCGGTCCGCTCACAGCCTAGCGAGGGCGGTCAGCGGCAGCTCGCTGACGCTGACGCACGAGCGACGGATGTAAGTGCGAAGCACCTACGCCGCGCTCCTACGCCGCGCGCGCTCGGCGCGCAGACGCTCCACCTCGGTACGGCGGAAGCAGCCGACGATGTGGTCGTTCACGACACCCACGGCCTGCAGATGCGAGTACATGACGATCGGTCCGAGGAAGCCGAAGCCACGCGCTTTCAGATCCTTGGCCACGGCCTCCGACTCGGCCGACTTCGCCGGCAGATCGGACAGGGCCCGCGGCGCGCGCCGCCGCTTCGGCGCGGACCGCCAGAGGTACGCGTCGAACGAGCCGAACTCACGCTTCACCTCGAGGAAAGCTTTCGCGTTCCGCACAGCGCTGGTGACCTTGAGCCGGTTCCGCACGATGCCGGGATCGAGCAGCATCCTCGTGATCCTCCGTGCATCGAAGCGCGCGACCTTGCGCGCGTCCCAGTCAGCGAACGCCTTGCGGTAGCCCTCGCGCTTTCGCCAGACCATCGCCCACGAGAGGCCGGACTGCGCGCTCTCGAGCACCAGGAACTGGAAGTGCCGCCGGTCGTCGCGCTTCGGGGTGCCCCACTCCTTGTCGTGGTACTCGCGCATGTCGTCGCTTGTCGGCCAGGCACAGCGCGCCTTGCCGTCAGGACCGTGGACCGTGCTCACGCGAGCTCTTCCACGCGCTGGCGCACCGCGGCCGCCAGGACCTCGCGGTGGATGACGTCGGCCATGAGGGCGACGTCGCCGGAGAGCGAGCGGTCCTCGTCCAGGAAGGGGGAGTGCTCCCGGACCACCTCCCGAGCCGCCTCGATGGGCTCGGCCGAGCGCATTTTGAGGAGGTCCAGTCCCTGCGCCGCGCAGAGCGACTCGATGGCGAGGATGTCGCGGACGTTCCGCACCACGGCCGCGAGCTTGTGCGCGGCGTGCACCCCCATGCTCACGTGGTCTTCCATCCCGGCCGATGTCGGGATCGACTGCACCGATGCCGGCATGGCGCGAAGGCGGTCCTCCGCCACGAGCGCCGCGGCGGTGTACTGCGCGACCATGAAGCCCGAGTTCGACCCCGCCCGCGGCGTGAGGAAGGGTGCCAGGCCCGAGGTGTGTCCGTTGGTGAGGCGGTCGATGCGTGCCTCGGAGATCTCGCCGAGCTGCGCGACAGCGATCGTCGCGAGGTCGAGCGCCAGCGCGACCGGCTGGCCGTGGAAGTTGCCACCGGAGAGGATGCGGTCGGGCTCGGTGAACACGATGGGGTTGTCGGTCACGGAGTTGATCTCGATCTCGAGCACGCGGCGCACGTAGGCGAGCGCGTCGCGCGTCGCGCCGTGCACCTGCGGTACGCAGCGGACCGAGTAGGGGTCCTGGACCCGGGGGTCGTGCTCGCGGTGTGACTCGCGGATGGGGCTGCCCGCGACCAGCCGCCGCAGGTTGCCGGCGACGATGCGCTGCCCGGGATGTGGGCGCGCATCGTGGATGGCCTCGTCCCACGGCTGGTCGGTGGCGCGCAAGGCCTCCGCCGACATCGCGGCCACGACGTCGGCCGCGGTCGCGAGGACCTCCGCGTCGTGCAGTGCCAGGCAGCCGATGGCGGTCATGACCTGCGTCCCGTTGATCAGCGAGAGGCCTTCCTTGGGGCCGAGGTCCGCTGGCTTGAGGTCCGCGTGCTTCAGGGCATCGGCGGAGGACTTGCGCTTGCCGTCGTGGAAGGCCTCGCCCTCGCCGATCATCGCGAGGGCGATGTGGGCGAGTGGTGCGAGATCGCCGGATGCGCCGACGCTGCCGTGCATCGGCACCACCGGGTGTACCCCGCGGTTCAGCATGTCGATGAGCAGCTCCAGGGTCTGATGACGCACGCCGCTGTGGCCCGCGGCGAGGGTGTTGGCCCGGAGGAGCATCGTGGCGCGAACCGCCTCCGCGGGAAGCGGATCGCCGACACCCACGGCATGGCTGCGGACGAGGTTGCGCTGCAGTGCCCGCAGCTCCGCGGCCGGGATCCGCACGGTCGACAGGTCGCCGAAGCCGGTGTTCACGCCGTACACCGGCGCGTCGCGCCTAACGATCTCCTCGATCAGCTTCGCCGCGGCATTCACGCGCTGCTCGGCGTGACGCTCGAGGCCGATCCCGGCGCTCTTCCGCGCGACGGCGACGACATCCGCGATCGTCAGGTCACGCCCGGTGATGCGGAGGATCGTCAGGGGCGCTCCGCCGGCCCGCGCTCCGATGACTCACGGAGGTTCGCGCGGTACCAGCCGCTGAGCTCGACGTAGTGCTCCGCGGCATGGACGGTCCAGCGCGCGTCGTCGGCTCCGGCATCGCGCGCCACGCGCGCCGGCACGCCCACGACGACCTTCCCCGCCGGGACGTCCATGCCCTCGAGGAGCACCGCGCCCGCCGCGATGACCGAGCCGCTGCCGACGCGTGCGCCGCCGACGAGGACCGATCCCATGCCGATCAGGACGTTGTCGCCGATCACGCTGTTGTGCACGATCGCGCCGTGACCGAGCGTCACATCGGCGCCGATGATGGTCGGCCCGTCGGCCTCGGTGTGAATGACGCAGTTGTCCTGCACGCTCGTTCGAGGACCGATCCGCACGTGGGACATGTCGCCCCGCACAGTCGCGCCGAACCAAACGGAAGCGCCTGAGGCGATCTCGACGTCACCGATGACGCTCGCCGTCGGAGCCACCCAGGCATCGGCGGCGACCCTCGGCGACTTCCCCCGGTATGCGTACAGCGGCACGGTCGCATGGTACGGAGGCCCGCGATCTATCGTCGCGCCATGGGGAGCGCCGAGCGGCCCATTCGAGTACTCCTCGCGAAGGTCGGGCTCGACGGGCACGACCGCGGCGTGAAGGTCGTCGCGCGCTCGCTTCGCGACGCAGGCATGGAGGTCGTCTACACGGGGCTCCATCGCCGGCCCGAGGAGGTCGTCGCCACGGCCGTCGACGAGGACGTCGACGTGATCGGCGTCTCCATCCTCTCGGGCGCTCACCTGACGCTCTTTCCGCGGATAGCCGCGCTCATGAAGGAACGTGGCCTCGAGGAGGTCGTACTGCTCGCCGGCGGCGTCATTCCCGATGAGGATCTTCCCCGGCTGCGCGAGCTGGGCGTCGCGGCGGTCGTGGGCCAGGAGTCGACCCCCGACGCGATCGTCGACGCCGTGCGCCGCGCCGTGTCGGCCCGCCGGGGGTCACCGGCGTGACGACCCCGCGCCCAGGGGCCGGGATGGAGCAGTGGAGCTGGCCGTCCCGGTATGACGAGTCGTACCGGCCGTCCGCCGACGAGCCGTACTGGTACCGGCACCGCGAGACGATGCCGCCGGCCGAGCGCGACGCCGCGATCCTGGAGCGGATCCGCGCGGTCATGCACTGGTGCTGGGACCGGGCGCCCTTCTACAGGCGCAAGTGGGAGGACGCCGGGATCCACCCGGACGGGATCCAGAGCCTCGAGGACTTCGAGCGCGTGCCGGTGGTCACGAAGGAGGAGCTCCGCCTGACGCAGGCGGCGCATCCGCCCTTCGGGGACTACCTGTGCGTGGACGAGAGCGAGGTGGCCCACGTTCACGGCACGTCCGGCACGACGGGGCGGCCCACGGCCTTCGGCATCTCGGGCGACGACTGGCGCGTCATCGCCAACGAGCACGCGCGCGTGATGTGGGCGATGGGCATCCGCCCGCACGACACGGTGTTCATCGGATCCTTCTTCAGCCTCTACCTGGGGTCGTGGGGAACGCTGATCGGGGCCGAGCGTCTCGGCGCGCGCGTCTTTCCGTTCGGCGCTGGCACTCCGGGCCAGACGCGCCGCGCGGCAGGCTGGCTGAGGGAGATGCGGCCCACGGCGTTCTACGGAACACCGTCGTACGCGCTCCACCTCGCGGAGATCGCGCGCGAGGCCGGCATCGACCCGCGCGAGTTCGGCATCCGGAGCCTGTTCTTCTCCGGCGAGCCCGGCGCCTCGATCCCGGCCATCCGCGGGAAGATCGAGGCGCTCTACGGGGGGCTCGTCTTCGACTCGGGGTCCATGGCGGAGATCACGCCCTGGATGAACCTCGCCGAGAGCTCCGCGCGCGTCGGCATGCTCGTGTGGCAGGACATCGTCTACACGGAGATCTGCGATCCGGCCTCGTATCGCCGTGTCCCGTTCGGCATGGAAGGCACACCCGTGTACACGACGCTCCACCGGCGGTCGCAGCCGATGATCCGGCTCGTCTCGGGCGACCTGGCCCGCTGGGAGTCGGGGCCCTCGCCGTGCGGGCGCACGTATCCGATCCTGCCGCGCGGTATCTACGGGCGGATCGACGACATGTTCACCATCCGCGGCGAGAACGTGTACCCGAGCGCCATCGACGAGGTGGTCATGGCCCTGCCCGGGTACGGCGGCGAGCATCGGATCGTGATCACTCGCGAGGAGGCCATGGACGAGCTCGCGGTCCGGCTCGAGTACGACCAGGCGACGCATGCCGCGGGCGATGCGGCGATCCAGGCGCTCCGGCGCCGCGCCGAGACCGATCTGCGGACCGTCCTAGGGGTCGGAGCATCGGTCATCCCCGTTCCGCCGGGGACGCTCGAGCGGACCGAGTTCAAGGCCCGGCGCGTCATCGACGACCGCGACCTCTGGAAGGAAGCGAGGAGGACCACGTGACGACCCGCAAGACGGATAGACCGACACCGCTCGTGTCCGAGGAGGCGAAGCGGCGGGCGGAAGCGGATGTCCGGGACTGGGAGAGCTCCGAGGTCGCCGGCTTCATCAGCCGCCAGCCCGAACGACAGGCCGAGTTCCGGACCGAGTCCGGGATCCCGCTCCGGCGGACGTACACGCCGGCGGATGTGGCGGACACGTCCTGGGAGGACGTGGGCCTCCCGGGCCGCGAGCCGTTCACGCGCGGGCCGTACCCGACGATGTACCGCCCCCGCCACTGGACGATGCGGCAGATCGCCGGGTTCGGGACCCCGGCCGACACGAACGAGCGGTTCAAGTTCCTCATATCCCACGGACAAACGGGGCTGTCCGTCGATTTCGACATGCCGACCCTCATGGGCTATGACTCGGACGACGAGATGAGCGAGGGCGAGGTCGGGCGCGAAGGCGTCGCGATCGACGTGCTCGACGACATGGCCGCGCTGTTCGAGGGCATCGATCTCGAAACGACGAGCGTCTCCATGACCATCAACCCGACCGCGTGGATCCTCCTGGCCATGTACGTTGCCGTGGCGGAGTCGCGTGGGAACGACCTGCGGAAGCTCGCCGGCACGATCCAGAACGACATCCTCAAGGAATACATCGCTCAGAAGGAGTGGATCTACCCGATCCGTCCTTCGATGCGCATCGTGCGCGACACGATCACGTACTCCGCCCGCAACCTGCCGCGCTACAACGCCATCAACATCAGCGGCTACCACATCTCCGAGGCCGGGGCCAACGCGGTGCAGGAGGTCGCGTTCACCCTCGCGGACGCGATCGCGTACGTCGAAGAGGTCACCCGGGCCGGCGTCGACGTAGATGCGTTCGCGCCGCGGTTGTCCTTCTACTTCATCGCGCAGCGCGATCTCTTCGAGGAGGTCGCCAAGCTCAGGGCGGCGCGGCGGCTCTGGGCGCGGATCGTGAAGGACCGGTTCGGCGCGAAGGACCCGGCGTCGATGCGCATCCGCTTCCACTGCCAGACCGCCGCGGCCAGCCTGACGAAGGCCCAGCCCTACAACAACGTCATCCGCACAACGCTGCAGGCGCTCGCCGGCGTGCTGGGTGGTGCGCAGTCACTCCACACCAACGGCCTCGACGAGGCCTACGCGATCCCCACGGAGTCAGCGATGAAGCTCGCGCTGCGGACACAGCAGATCATCGCCGAGGAGAGCGGCGTGGCGAGCGTCGTCGATCCGCTGGGCGGGTCCTGGTACGTGGAGGCGCTGACCGACGAGATCGAGCGCCGCGTGCGTGACTACCTCGACCGGATCGATGCCAAGGGCGGCATGATCCGCGCGATCGAGGAGAGCTTCCCCCAGCGCGAGATCGCCGACAACGCGTTCCGGGTCGCGCAGCGAAAGGCGGAGGGGGAGCACGTCGTCGTGGGTGTGAACCGCTTCGTCGACGACGAGCCCGGCGCGCCGGTCGAGACGCATCGCGTCCCGCTCGAAACGGAGCACCGCAAGGTCCAGGAGCTGCGACGCATCAAGGCCGCGCGGGACGGAGCCGAGGTGAAGCGCACGCTCGCCGAGCTGGTCCGCGTCGCCGGCGACCCGGCTGCCGACCTGATGCCCGCGACGGTCGCGGCGGTGAAGGCGCGGGCGACGATGGGTGAGATCGTCAACGCCCTCAAGGCGCCATTCGGCACCTATCGGGAGACCCCGGTGTTTTGAGGGCAAAGCCCTCATTCACTTACGCGGGGGGCTGCGGCCCCCCGCCGTCACCCCCCAACGACAATGGTCCCGTGAGAACTCGCGACGTCCACGTCTCGTCGATCCGCCCGCTGGTGCCGCCGGCGATCCTCCTCGAGGAGCTCCCGCTCCCGGAGGAAGGCTCGCGCCGCGTAGCGGCGTGGCGCGAGGAGATCGCCCGGATCCTCGAGCGCGCCGACGACCGGCTGCTGGTCATCGTTGGACCGTGCTCCATCCACGACCAAGCCGCCGCGCTCGACTACGCCCAGAGGCTGCGCGCGGTCGGAGACGAGCTGAAGGCGGATCTACGGCTCGTCATGAGGGTGTACTTCGAGAAGCCGCGTACAACGACCGGCTGGAAGGGCCTCATCAACGACCCCGGTCTCGACGGCAGCTTCCGGATCAACGAGGGCCTGCATATCGCCCGCAAGCTCCTGCTGGACCTGGTCGAGCTGGAGATCCCTGCCGCGTGCGAGTTCGTCGATCCGATCTCGCCTCAGTTCACGACGGACGTGGTGGCCTGGGCCGCCATCGGCGCGCGCACCACCGAGAGCCAGGTCCACCGGGAGCTCGCTTCCGGACTCTCTATGCCGGTCGGGTTCAAGAACGGCACCGGCGGCGGAGTGCAGATGGCCATCGACGCCGTGTCCGCGGCTTCGGTCGCGCACCGCTTCCTCGGAGTGACCGAGCAGGGTCTCGCCGGGATCGTGGCGACGAAGGGGAACCCCGACTGCCACGTGATCTTGCGCGGAGGCCGCACCGGGCCCAACTACGACCGCGCGAACGTGCACAAGCTGCTGGGCCTGCTGCGCGCGGCCGGCCAGGCGGAGCGGGTCATGATCGACGTGAGCCACGACAACAGCCGCAAGGACCACCGGCGCCAGCCCGAGATCGCGCGTGATGTGGCTGCCCAGATCGCCGAGGGCCAGCCCGGCATCGTCGGCGTGATGATCGAGAGCAACCTGGTCGAGGGCCGGCAGGACCTGGACTTGTCGCCCGGCGGGGCGGAGCGCCTCGTCTACGGGCGGAGCATCACGGACGCGTGCCTGGGCTGGGAAGCGACGGTGCCGGTGTTGCGTCAGCTCGCGGAGGCTGTGCGGGCCAGGCGCGCGGCGGGCGCTAGCCCTGCGCCTTCACCATCGCGCGGTAGCCGAAGCCTCGCGAAGTCTCGATGACGATGTCGTCGACCCCGGCGTCTTGCAGCTTCCTGCGGAGCCTGCCGATGTGGACATCGACCAAGCGGGTGTCGCTGCCCGGCTCGTAGCCCCACACGGTGGTCAAGAGGTCGTCCCGTGAGAAGACGCGGCCCGGCTCCGCGGAGAGAGTGCGCAGCAGCTTGAACTCCGTCGGTGTGAGTGGGACCACGTGGTCGCTGGCGATCGCCTGCACCGCGGCGAGGTCGATCACGAAGCGGCCGAATCGCACCTGTCGCTGCGGCTCGGTGTCCACGCGCTCGCCACGCGAGCGCCGCAGGAGCGCGCCGACGCGCGCAAGGAGCTCGTCGTTGTCGAAAGGCTTGCCCATGTAGTCGTCCGCGCCGATGCGAAGACCGACCACACGGTCCGGTGGCTCGCGCTTCGCGGAGAGGAACAGCACCGGGACATCGCTCTCGCGGCGCAGGTTGAGGCACAGGCTGATCCCGTCGACGCTCGGCATCAGCACGTCCAGGATCACGAGGTCCGGGCCGAAGTCCTCGAAGGTCTCGACCGCCTTCCGGGGATCGGTGACGGCGCGGACGCTGTAGCCCTGCTCACGCAGGAGCTCGCCGACGGATCCGACGGTCGCCGGATCATCGTCCACGAGCATCACCCGGGACGCGCCATCGGTGCGCTCCCGCTGGTCCGCCGGGCGTGTCTCGATCATGACGAATGTGTGAAGCAGGCTGCGTGCCACGGCCCAGCTTGGCTGTGAGCCGCCTCCGGCGCGGCCACAATGTGGCCATGGAGGAGCGGCCGTACCACGACCGAGCCTGGCTCGCGGAGCACCTCCGAGAGGAGCGCGCGGAGGCCGACCTCCTTGGTGAGATCCGCGAAGCGCTCTTCGGCGCGCAGGACGGACTCGTCTCGACGCTCGCGGTCGTGAGCACGGTGGGCGGTGCTACGAACGACCGTTTCGCGATCCTCATCGCGGGCATCGCCGCGGCTCTCGCGGGCGTGTTCTCCATGGCCGCGGGCGAGTACCTCTCCTCCAAGAGCCAGCGCGAGATCTACGTCGCGCAGATCCGCAAGGAGCGCGAGGAGGTCCAGGAGCGTCCAGCCGAGGCCGAGGCGGAGGTCGCGTACATGCTCGAGGGCGAGGGCCTGGACCCGGAGGCCTCCAAGCGCGTCGCGGCGGAGCTCGCGCGCAAGCCCGAGGTCCTGCTCAACACGATGGTGGAGAAGGAGCTGGGGATCCCGGTGGCCGAGGGACGCAACGCGCTCGAGGGCGCGTTGGTGATGGGCGCATCGTTCGGCCTCGCGTCGATCGTGCCCATCATCGCCTACGTGTTCGTCGAACCCGCGAGCGCGTTCCCGCTCTCGATGGCCCTGAGCCTCGCGGTGCTGTTCGCTATCGGGGTCCTCAAGTCGCGCTGGACCGAGGCGAACCCCCTTCGCTCGGGTGCCGAGGTCGTGCTCCTGGCGGCCGTCGCCGGTGTAGCGGGCTGGTTCTTCGGCCAGCTCCTGCCCGGCCTGCTGGGAGTGAACGGCCCTTAACTGCGCTCACGCGCAGTTCTGGCAGTGGTCAGCGTGCGATGCGGCTCGTTCCGTGCACGTAGAGCGGAGGAGGTGATACATGGGCAAGAAGGACCCGGCCGAGGACCGCGCGGAGCTTCGCGAGGACGAGCCGGAGACGACCGACGACCTCGAGACGGCGCAGGCCAAGAGCGGAAGCGTCGATGAGCGCATCCCCGAGCACTACGCGACGGACGGTGTCGCCGGCGCCGCCGGTGCGCCGGCGATGGGCATGCCTCAGGCCGGGATCGGTCTGCCATTGCCGGGCGAGGACCTCGGCGAGGGCGAGCGCGTGCTCGACCTGGAGCGCAAGGCCCAGCGGTCGCGGAAGTCGCCGGGCTAGGAACGGGCGCTTGCCGCGGTCCAGAAGTGCGCGTTGAGCGCAGTCAAGAGGCCAGCGCGCGATGGGCTCTCGAGCGCCGTGCGCGCTAGCCCTATCCGTAGCATGCCGGTGTGCTTCTAGAGCAATCGTTCACGAGCGGGCTCGGCCACGCGTCGTACCTGGTCGCCGATCCCGACGCGGGGGTCGCGTTCCTGGTGGATCCGGAGCGCGACCCCGAGCCATACCTCGCGGCGGCCGCGCGTCTCGGGGTCCTGATCACGCACTCCCCCTTCGAGACGCACGTCCACAACGACTATCTCTCGGGCTCCGCCGCGCTCGCTCGCATCCGCCCGATCACGGTCGTGACCGGTGCCGAGTTCGAGGTGGAGCACCCCCACATCGCGCTCGCGGACGGCCAGGAGATCGCAGTGGGCGATCTGGTCGTGCGCGTGGTCGCCACGCCGGGCCATACGCCGGAGCACGTGTCCTACCTTGTCGCGGACCTGACCCGCTCGAGCGAGCCGCAGTACCTCTTCAGCGGCGGCGCGCTGCTCGTCGGCCACATCGCGCGCGTGGACCTGTTCGGCCCTCGTCTCGAGGAGCGCCTCGCGCGCGACGCGTTCGCGACCCTGCGCGACCGCATCCTTACCCTCGAGGACCACCTGGCCGTGTTCCCGACACACGGCGGCGGGAGCGCGTGCAGCACCGGTGCGTCCAGCTCGCGCTGGACCACGCTCGGATTCGAGCGCCGGTACAACGCGGTCGTCGCCGCGGCGCTGCGCGACTTCACGACGTTCCACGCCGAGGTCACGCACGCGCTGCCCGCGGCTCCCGCGTACTACCCGCACGTGCGCGCTCTGAACGCGCGCGGCGCGTCGCTCCCGCCGCACGGGCCGCTGCCGTTCATCGGCGAGGACGCGCTGCGGAAGAAGGAGGCGGTGCTCGTCGATCCGCGCCCGCCTCACGTGTTCGCGACCGGGTATCGCAAGGGAGCGCTCAACGACGTCGGGAACGACGGCTTCGCGGTGCGCCTCGGCGCGACGGTGCCCTTCGGGGCTCAGGTCGTCCTGCTGACGGACGATCCGGAACAGGCCGAGCGCCTTCGTGACCAGCTCTCGGTGATCGGCTACGACGACGTGCTCGGGTACGCCCAGCCGCTGCCGGCGGACGACCCGCCGACAGTCTCGCCACAGGTCGAGCCGAAGGAAGCCGGTCGCATCGACGGCGCGGTGCTCCTCGACGTCCGCGAGGCGGCCGAGGTCGAGCGGGGCGTCGCGTCCGGCGCGATCCACGTGCCCTACGGACACCTCGCCGCACGGATGTCCGAGCTACCGCGCGACCGGCCGATCCTTACCTACTGCGCCAGCGGGGTCCTCTCGAGCCTCGCCGCGAGCCTGCTCCGCGCTGCCGGCTACGACGCCCGCAACGTGCGCGGCGGGATGGCGGCCTGGCGCGGCGCGGGCCTTCCGGTGGCCTCTTTTAGGCCTTAACGGCTTTCTCTTCGGCGCTGCAAGCCCAGTGCAGCCGCGCCCATTTCGATCGGATCTCTTAACCAGCTGGGCCGCTCGCCTACCTAGCATGGCCGCATGGGAAGGGGACCGGCCTCACCGTTCGGGCGCCATATGCAGGTCAAGCAGTGCGCGTGAGCGCAGTAAAGAGGGCAGCGGGGCTGGGAGCGCTTGCCGCCGTGTGGGGGTCGGTCTTTGTGGCGGGCCTGGGGCTCGCCGCTTTCGTGATGGCTCCGATCATCGCCCCCGGACCCGCCATCGCGGCGTCCGTTCCCGGTGGCCCCATGGACCTCGAAGCGAGCGTGAACGAGGACCCGGCTGTAGCGAACGCGGCCATCGGCGGCCCCGTCACCGTCCTGCAGCCCACGGAGCCCGCGACCACCGCCAGTGGCTTCCGCGGATCGACCTCATCGACCTTCCGCGTCCAGAAGCCCGCCGTTCCGGACGGACCGCGTCGCATCGGCATCCAGATCGGGCACTGGGAGGCCGAGATCGCGCCCCCGGAGCTCGGCGCGCGTCTCCGCACGCAGACCGGCACGAGCTGGGGCGGCGTGAACGAGCGCGACATCAACCGGGACATCGCGCTTCGCATCAAGAAGATCCTCGAGCCGCAGGGCTACATCGTCGACGTGCTGTCGGTGACGCTGCCGAACGGCTATCTCGCCGACGCGTTCGTGTCGCTCCACGGCGACGGTGATGGGACCGGCGAGAACAGCGGCTTCAAGATGGCGTACAGCACGAGACGGACGCCGTACGAGGCGGAGCTCCTGGCGGCGATAAAGGAGACCTACGGTGCGGCGACGGGTCTGGCGTATGACTCTGGACGTGTGACGCGGAACATGACCGGCTACTACGCCCACGCGTGGACGCGCTATCAGAACGCGACATCGCCCTTCACGCCGTCGGTCATCCTCGAGATGGGCTACGTGAGCCACGCAAACGACCGCGCGCTGATGACTCGCAAACCCGATCTCCTGGCGAAGGCCGTCGCGGACGGCATCGTGGGATTCCTCGAAGCGCACCCGCGCGAGACGCTGTTCGGGAAGGATCTGCTCGTTCAGCAGGGTCGCTTCCGCATCCCCCAGCTTCCGTGACCCGCGCCCTCGACACGGCCTAGTCTCCAGCGCGATGACCCATCCGGGCCGGGCGGTCGCCGAGCGCATCGGGCCGCTGGGCGTGTGGACGTTCCGCCTGGACGAGATGACGAGCGCGGAGGCGCGGGACGCCGTGACGCGTTTCGAGCGGATGGGCGCGGGCGCTGTCTGGATCCCGGAGTCGGTCGTCTCCAAAGAGGTCTTCGCCCATTCGACCCTGCTCCTGACCTGGAGCGAGCGCATCACCGTCGCGACGGGCATCGCCAACATCTGGGCGCGCGACCCCGTGGCCATGGCGAACGGCGCACGCACTCTGGCCGAGTCGTTCCCCGGCCGATTCATCCTGGGCCTTGGTGTGAGCCACGAGCCCGCGGTCAAGCGCAGGGGCGGGGCTTACCAGAAGCCCCTCTCGCACATGCGCTCGTACCTGGACGCGATGGACAAGGCGCGCTCGAGCGGCCCCGAGCCCGCGCATCCGGCGGACCGCGTCCTGGCCGCTCTCGGGCCGAAGATGCTGGAGCTCTCCGCCGCGCGGACCGCGGGTGCGCATCCGTACTTCGTGCCGGTCGAGCACACACCGATCGCGCGTCGGGTGCTGGGTCCGGAGCCGCTCCTCGCGGTCGAGCAGGCGGTCGTGTTCGAGAGCGACCCGGACATCGCGCGAGAGATCGCGCGCGATCACATGAAGGGGTATCTCCGCCTCGACAACTACGCGAACAACCTTCGCCGTCTCGGCTGGACGGACGAGGATGTAACGGGATTGAGCGACCGGCTTGTTGATGCGGTCGTTGCCTGGGGGTCACATGACGCGATCATCGAGCGAATTGCCGCGCATTTCAGGGCCGGGGCCGATCATGTCTGCGTCCAGCCGCTCGCCCGGCAAGCAGCGCCCATCCCATTCGAGCGACTTGATGACCTTCTGCGCGAGACCGCCAAAGTGGCACCGAAGGTGCGCCTGTGAAGTGGCGTCATGGGCAAGCATTTGAAGGTCCTCGTGATCGAGGACGATCCCGATCTCTGCCTCCTGTATGAGTCCTTCCTCAGCACGGAGGGACACCAGGTCGACGTAGCGCGCGACGCGCCAGAGGGGCTCCGGATGCTCGAGCGGCACCCGGACGTGGTCCTGCTCGATCTGATGCTCCCGGGGATGGACGGCTACGACGTGATGCGCGCGATGCGAAAGCGGAAGGACCTCTCCAAGATCCCCGTGATCGTCGTCTCGGCGTCGGTCCCGCCCGGACGGCACCGGATACCGGGGGCGGACGCTGTCGTTCACAAGCCGTTCGAGTTCGACGGCCTGCTGCGGACGATCGAGGGTCTCTCGCACCACCACGCCGCCTAGCGACGGCGGTCGCGATACTGCGACCGTGCGCATCGCCGGTCGCGACGTGCCGCTCACCAATCAGGACAAGGTCTTCTTCCCCCGGAGCGGGCTCACCAAGGGCGACCTGGTGCAGTACTACGTAGACCTCTCCGAGCACGTGCTGCCGCACGTGAGCAGGCGGCCCGTTCAGATGAAGCGGTACCCCAACGGCGTCGAGGGCGACTTCTTCTACCAGAAGCGCGTGCCGGTGCCGCATCCCGACTGGCTCGACACCGTTCATGTCGAGTTCCCGAGCGGAAGCACCGCTGACTTCCCACAGCTCAACGAGACAGCGGCGCTGGCCTGGTTCGCGAACCTGGGCTGTCTTGAGATCCACACGTGGCACTCACGCGTGGACGACGTCGAGAAGCCGGATTACCTGCTCATCGACCTCGACCCGAGCGCGGATGACCAGTGGCCCGCGGTCCGCGAGATCTCGCTGGTGGTCAAGGAGGTCATGGACGAGGTCGGCCTTGCCAGCTATCCCAAGACCTCTGGCGCGACCGGGATGCACATCCTCGCGCCGCTGGTGCGGGACCTCGAGTTCCCGGAGGTGCGCCGCTTCGCCAAGGCGATGGCCAAGGTGGTCGAGCGCAAGGTCCCGAAGATCGCCACGACGACGTGGGCGGTCAAGGACCGGACCGGGGTGTTCGTCGACTACGGCCAGAACGCGCGCGACCGGACCATCGCATCGGCGTACTCGATCCGGCCGACGCCCGACGCGCGGGCGTCGGCGCCGCTCCGCTGGGACGAGGTCGCGGACGTCGACCCGGCCGACTACACGCTCCAGACGATGCGCGAAAGGGTGCAGGCGGTGGGCGATCTCACGGCGGGGATGTGGGAGCGCGGCGTGAGCATCGCCGACAGGTTCGACAAGGTCGGCGAGAAGCCGCCGGGACAGGGGCCGAGGCCGCGAAAGCGCACCGGTCCGGCCCGCGACTGGCGCGCGGAGTACGAGGCCAAGAAGAAGGGCGCGAGCGGCTGGGGCTAGC